>CAZVUE010000008.1:0-11133 GCA_964630335.1 uncultured bacterium
GTAGGGCAAACCTTTAGGTTTGCTTATTTATTTGCAAGGCTAAAGCCTTGCCCTACTGTAAATTGAAAGTCCAAAAAAGACCGCTAACTCCGAAAGAAGGCAGAGAGCGCCCAATACATCACCGGTTACCCCGCCAATAATCCGGCCGGCTGCGTTTCGGAGCAAAAGGGTAATAACAATGGTACTAAATAAAGCAACCGCAGACAAAAGAGGCAGAAAAATAATTACCGGCAAAAGAGATACCGTTGCCCAGAAGAACGTTCGGGGCAAAACCGGATAGCAGATGACCGCTAGACCCTCTTCTTTGGCCGGCTGGGAAAAGCTCAAAAGTAAGACCAGTGACCATCTTGAGAACGGCCCAACCATAAAAGGAAGCCAGGGGTTAAAGGCAAGACTGCTCAAAAGGTAGAACTGGGCTGAAAGAAAGATGAAGCCGTAAAAGAATCCGAAAGGACCGACATTACCTTTCTTCATTATCTGTAAACGTTCTTCCCGGTCCTTCTGGCACAAGAATCCATCCAGGGTATCAAGAAGACCATCAAAGTGAAAAAGGTCAAAAAGATAGTAGACAACCGCCATTACGAGCAATATGGCAATCGGCGGAAATAAATGCAGGAGACGGGTCAGGTGTAAAAAAATCCAGTAAGTCAATCCTACCGCGTAGCCAACCAGGACAAAGAAAGGGACCGCCTCATTAGGGGTTGTCCCCTTAAGGTCTCCCGAGGCCCTTATCGGAATCCGGCTCAAAAGCGCAAACGCTAATTTAATCTTACGCCATATCTCCATTGTTTTTTCCTGACTATACCACAAAAAAACGTCTCCCGTCAGACAGTTCCTGAGCCGGGCGTCGTGACAACACGGGTTCCCTTGTCCTTGAATGGACAAGGGAGCGGGCATGGTTTCCGGCAAAGCCGGAAGAGCAAGGCGGAGCGCCGAGCGAAATCAAGTCTCGCTGGGACTTGATGAGCGTCCCGGTGAAGGAAGCTCTGTCTGAACAGGGAGACCTATTCTTTCCCCCTACTTACACCCGCTTCTTCAAAGGTTGCCATTTCGCAAGCCATCTTAATCGCCGCCTCAATAATGGTTGTCGCCAGAACACCGCCGGTTCCTTCACCCAACCTCATCTGAAGTTTAAGAATCGGTTTGAGTTTCAGGGCGTCTAACAAAACCTGATGACCCCTGACCGCAGAGAGATGACCCGCAAATAAAAAATCGGTAATGGACGGGTCTAACTTCCAAGCTAATAAGGCCGCGGCAGTGGTCGGAAATCCATCCAGAACTACGGGGATACCTTTTTCCCCGGCAAACAGAATTAAACCCGCAATCTCGCCAAAGCAGTAGGAACCAACCTTGGTTAAAACGTCAACCGGGTCGTTCGGGTCAGGCTTATTGAGCGCGAGCGCCTTCAAAATCACTTCCCGTTTTTTCTTCAGCCCTTCATCATCAATTCCGGTCCCGATATCCAAAACCTTGTCAATGTCAAAACCAAAAGCGGATGCAACCGCAGTCGCGGTAGTGGTATTCCCGATTCCCATATCACCCACTATAATCAAGTCCACCCCTTCTTCAAAAGCCTTCTCCCCCAAACTTTTTCCGTAGGTTAAAGAGCGTTCTGCTTCCAAACGGGTCATCGCCGGACCCCGGGCAAAGTTTTTTGTTCCGCGGCCAATCTTAAGAATAGTCAATCCTTCAGTGGGTTCAAATCCGTGCGCGACACCCGCATCAACCACCTGGACCTCGGTATTGGTATGACGGGCAAAGACATTAATCGCTGCCCCACCGGCCAAAAAATTGAATACCATGGCGGTCGTTACCTCCGGGGGATATGCGGAAACACCCTCGGCTACAACACCATGGTCACCCGCAAAGACATAAACCCGCTTTTTTTTAGGCAACGCGGGTTTGACGTTTCCTGTAATCACCGCCATCTTAGCGGCAATCTCTTCCAGCATCCCTAAACTATGGATGGGCTTGGTAAGATTGTCTAAATGTTTCTGCGCCCTGCTCAATATCCCTTCATCCACCGATTTTGCCATTCTTCTACCCTCCTTTTGCTAACCATTAAAGATTTTAAATTAAAGATTTCCAGGATGACCATCAGTCCGTCTCTGGAGAAGATTTTAAGGTATTTCAGTTCTTTATCGTCTACAATCTCCTGGTGGTCTGCTTCTGCTTTTACACCGGAAAGATGGACTTCCTTTATTTCCACTTCAGCCCCCAGAAAATAATCCGGTTCCAGGCCGGTAAGAATTGCATGGCCAATATCCAGTGTCATCCGCGGATACCGCGGATAGGTACTAACCAGATTTTCCAGACTCACGTCTTCTTTCCCCGCGATAAAACCTTCCCATTCCGGAATCGGATGCAAGGTGAAATTTCTCACCGGAAACTCAGCGTCTTTAAAAAAGGAATATACGCGCTGGCAATTTCCAACATTATCCACCGGAAGGTGGACCGTATATTTTAATTCCAACTCTCTGAGATACTGCATTTCGTTACTAATCACTCCCTCCGTCTCTTTGTCCCAGGTGTAGAACAAGAGTTCCACCAGGTCCACAACATCTTCCAGGATTCGGGCATTTTCATAATAAGTGCCCGGCTGAACCCAGGAAGTAGCGCCAATAATCATTTTATTCGGTTTGCGATACCGGCAACCATCAAATAAACCTCATCTGCTTTTTGAGCCAATTCCCGGTTAATCTTAGCCAGTTTTTCCATATATTCTCTGGTTGGTGTCTGTTCCGGAATAACTCCCCAGCCGACCTCATTGGAAACAAAAATCTCTTTACCGGTCAATGCTCCTAAAAGTTTTGTAATTTCCCTGTCTACATCCAAACCACGGTGGTAAAGGTTTGCCAGCCACACGGTGAGACAGTCCACTACCACCACCCGGTGATGCAGCCGGGAAAGAATACCCTGAATGTGAACCGACTCTTCAAAAAGTTCATATTCGTCACCCCGGTTCTTCTTATGCCTCTTAATCCGTGCCTTCATTTCTAAATCAAACGGCTCCGCCGTAGCTACAAAAGCACGCGGCTTCGGATGTTTTCCTGCCAGATGCAAGGCGTAGGCACTCTTTCCGCTCTTTATTCCACCTAATATCAGAACCATTTTTTCCTTCCCAAACAAAAAAACCCAACCTTTGCGGTTGGGCAATCTTCACCCTTCCCTTTCCGCGAAGGTACTTTCCGGAATAAGGAATGGACCGGGCTCACCCTTTCGGGCATTACCGTTGCGGGACAGCAGGAGGAATCACACCTCCATTTCCTTTCCCTATCCGGCTTCCTCTACTCTTTTTAAGGTTATTCTATAGTTTATCTCCTTACATTAAAAGTATCATATTAGCCAAAAATAGTCAATTTCCGTTTACTCAAATCTCATAGAATATCTATTCAATGGACATCTTATACCGCAACCGCTACTCTGGGTTCGGGGAAGACCGTAACTTCATTCTGGGGCCAGGAAGGCAGGGTCTTTTGATCCTCAATAATTTCTTCTACGACCATCTGGACCACTTCCTCAATATTTTTGAGTGCTTCTTCCCGAGTATTTCCCCAGGTAACCGCCCCATACTCCTTTAATGCCGGACAATAAGCATGCCAGCGATTCTCGTCCGGTTCTACTACTACTCTAAATGAATAAGTCTTCATAGCGCCCCCCCTACCAATTCCTATAATTATACCCCAGATGTTACTCTGTTGTAAAGTGTTTTTTGTTTTTTGAGTCACCTGAGGTAATTGAACCCCCATAAAAACGCCAGAAAGTAAAGCCCCGAAACGGTTTAACCCTTCCCTCTCTCTTTACCAGAGTATACCACATTTTACCTGATTTCACCCCTGACTGGACACTATTTGGACACTAAATTACCTAAATTAATTTTTGACCTGTTTTGATTATAACGGTAATAACTCGACAAAAACTTAGACCGGGGTGTATAAAACTACGGACATTTGAACTTAGTAAAGGCCAAGGTTTTGTTCCACTTGTTTCAATCCCTGTTTCTGTTTCAATAAGTCAACAACCTGGTCCGGTTCATAAATCTTTATTTGCTGGGAAAACTCTCGGTCACTCGCACTTATAGTATTATAGGCTTTGGTGACAAGTTCTGGGGAGATTATTATTCTTGGTCGGCTATTCCACTTACGGAAGGCAAATCGTAATCGGTCAACCGCTCTTTCGACCATACCGGATAATTCAATCTCAAATGCAAAGGTAGGCACGCCCTCAACCTCTCGTTTCCAGACAACGTCCAGATTTTTATTTCCTCCAGGCAAGTCTACAGAATATTCAAGTTCAGTGAAGTAAGATTGCAACTTTCCAATTTCAGCAATCGTTTCCTGCAAAGTTTTGTGTGTAAAAGGTCGATTCGCTCCTTCACTGGCAGACAGGTATAAAGGTGGTTGCTCTTGAACCATAACAGGCAAGGGAACAATAGTTGTACTCGTAAAAAGTTCCCCCTTATCTGCAACGGCAAATACCGTTTTAGTCCGCTTGAAAATTTCCATACCTTGCATATCCGACAAAAGATGCAAACCTCTTTGCCAGAAGAGATTGAAATCGTTTATCCTGACACATTCGTCTTTCCATCTAGCATAGGACAGAACTTTTAAAACCTGAATCCTGAAACGTAGGGGCCATACAACCTGTTTCTTTACCCACTCTTCTTTCCAAGTTAAGGTTACATTATCTATATATTTATCCTTTACGACACCGGCACCAATCACTCCTTTTATCGGCGAGGTAACATAGAACCAGAGGAGGTCGCCGATGTTCATAGCCTGAAATTCCACCTTGTAAGAAGGTTTTAATCCCCACAAGGGAATCGGTTGGTTAAATGCGAGCTCCCAGTTTTCGGGTATTCCGATTACAAGCCAATTCTTACTTTCCATTTTAACTACGCCCAGCAGAATTCAAATTTACGACCAATAGAGTATTGAGTAAAAAAAGAAATTTTGCTACAAATCAGGTAATTTTCCAGATTATCAACAATCTTAATTTCTTTCTCTGATTATACCATACTTTACTCTTTTTCCCCCTGACTGGACACTTTTTGGACACCAAGTTATTACCCTTATAAATATACCCTACCATCCAGCCGCAATTAGTTATCCTTAACTGTATTCCACAAGCCTTCCCGAATCTAATTTTCTGCGCAAGATACCTACCATCCCATTTAAAGATAGAATAGTAATTTATCACCCTCACCCCGACCCACTTCGTGGGTGCCCGCTCCCCTTTCCAATCCTATGGAAAGGGAACCCGTCCCTCGAGGGAGAGGTAAGGGGATATGACAAGCGTTTCCAGCGTTAATCATACACATCTTTTTTTGTATATATGGAGGGGAACATCCCTAAAATGTTAAAATATATAACAATGCAGGCATATATCCTTTTAGGCGGGTTAGGCACAAGAATGCGGCCGTTGACCAACATCGTCCCCAAACCTCTCCTGCCCTTGGCGGGTAAACCCTTTTTGTGGTACCAGTTAAAACTACTGGCGCTTCATAACGTCAAACACGTCGTTTTGGGGCTGGGATACGCAGCCCAGAAGTTTGAAAAAGAACTGGAAAGTATCAAAATGCAGGGGCTCGGGGATTTAAAGATTGAGGTGGTGATAGAAAAAGAACCTTTAGGAACCGGAGGTGCCATCGCATTAGCCTCTCCATTCTTAACCCAACCAACCTTCATCTTCAACGGTGACGTACTCACTGACCTTGACCTTTCCGCCATGGCTGAATTCCATAACAAGAACAGGGCTGCGGTTACCATTGCGGTTACGTTTATTCCTCATCCTAAACGTTACGGACTGGTCTTTTTTGAAAAAGATTGCCGGGTCAAGGAGTTTAAGGAAAAACCGGGTGAAGTGCCGAGGAAAGGCTGGATTAACGCCGGAGTTTACCTGTTTGAACCAGGGATAATCGGGCAAATTCCCAAAGGCAAGCCCTACTCTTTGGAAAGAAATTTATTTCCATCCCTGCTCAAAGAAAGAGAGCCTCTCTTTGCCTATCTTCACTCCGGATACTGGCTTGACATTGGAACCCTCCATGCTTACCTGCAAGCCAAGGCGGATATCAAAGACGGACGGTTTGCTTTTCAACCGGTAAGTGGTGTATAATAATAAATTACAATGGAAAACGAAGAACTGGTACTACTGGACAAAATTAAACCGGAAACCAATATTTACCGCCTGGTGGTCACCCTTTCAGAAAAAGCCCGTCGTCTAAACCGCAACAAACTGGAAAACCGAAGAAGTAATCCCATTAAAGAAATATTACACGAAATCTTGGAAGGAAAGGAACCTCTGGATATTTAAGGGCCCTAAATGCTCTCGGTTCAGCAGAAATTTTTATCCATCCTTGTCGCGGTTACGTTACTTGCCTGGCTCTGGGAAGGAATCGCGTGGAATGCCGAAGATATTGAAAGTTTAGTCTTAAAAGGAGCCTTCCGCGGGGCGATTCAGACGTACGGTGACTGTAACACTTTAACCGCGAATGAATATTATTTTTTAGCGGTATGTTATCTGGAAATAGGCGACCTTAAAAGCGCGGAGACTATTTTACAAAGACTTCTCTCCTCGTCAGAAAAAGAACGGAGCCTCCTGACGCTGGCACAGTTGAAAAATGCGGAAGGCTCGTTTTCAGAAAGCGAAAAGTTCTTTCGCCAATTTATCAGTGAATTCCCCAAAAGTCCGCACCAACCAGCCGGACTCTTTGGTCTGTCAGAAGTACTTTTTCAAAAAAAGAGTACCACCGAAGGAGTGGAGATTCTTCGCCGGTTGAGGCGTAATTATCCGCTCAGTTCCGAAGCGGAAAAGAGTATTGAAGTTTTAAACCGGGAATTGGGCCCTTTTGCGGTCCAGGTTGGTGCTTTCAGCGAAATGGCGCGGGCAGAAAAGGTACGCGACGATTTAATTGCCAAAGGTTATGACGCTTATATCGTCCGTAGCGCCGAAACTTCTCTAATCTATCGGGTCCGTTTCGGAAATTTCAAAGATGGGAAAAAGGCGGAATCCGTGGGCCAGGCTTTAAAGGCTGCTACCGGCCTGGACTTTCGTGTGGTGAGGTGAAAATATGGCAACACTAACCGAAATTATCCAGGAATGCGTAACCAAAGAGGCAACCGACCTACATCTGAAAGTCGGTAAGCCTCCCATACTGCGTATCAGCAACGACTTGATATTTACAGGGTTTCCCCCTCTAATCCAGGAAGACCTTCAGCAGTATCTGGATGAAATAACCACGCCCAAACAGCGGGAAAAACTGGAAAATGACAAAGAATTGGACTTCAGTTGCGGATTTAAGGGCTTGGGGCGTTTCCGAATCAACGTCTATTTTCAACGCGGAACCAACGGGATTGCTCTGCGCCGTATCCGGGGTCAAATCCCGTCATTTGAAGAACTGGACTTACCGCCGGTCCTGGCGAAAATAGCCAGTCTTGACAGCGGGCTGGTGCTGGTGGCCGGCCCAACCAGTTCGGGCAAGTCGACCACCATCGCCTCTATGGTCGACTATATCAATCAGACTCAGCAGGTACACGTAATCACCGTGGAGGACCCGATTGAATACCTCTTTAGCGACAAAAAATCGGTGATAAACCAGCGGGAAGTCGGAGTGGACACCCTTTCCTTCCACAGCGCTCTAAAGTACGTGATGCGGGAAGACCCGGATATAATCGTCATCGGAGAAATGCGCGATACCGAAACCTTTGAAGCAGCCCTGACTGCCTCAGAAACCGGCCATCTGGTCCTGTCCACGGTTCACGCTCTGGACACCATCAGCATTATCACCCGCATTCTGGACTTTTTTCCCAGTAACCTCCACGAACAGATACGGAAACAATTAGCCTATCATATCAAGGCGTCCATCTGCCAGAAACTTTTGCCCCGGAGCGACCGCATCGGACTTATTCCGGCAGTAGAGGTAATGGTTGCCACACCTACCATCATTAAGTTAATTCAAGAGGACAGAATCCTTAAAATTCCCGCCGGAATGCGTGCGGAAAAAACCCTGGGCATGCAAACCTTTAATGATGCCCTGATTAAATTGCTTAACGATAAGAAACTTACCGAAGCGGTAGCCTTTGCGGCCAGCCCTAACCCGGATGCACTCCGAATGAACCTCCAGGGAATATTCCTGGACGAGGATACCCGGATTATCGGGATGTAATAAGGGATTGCCCCCTATGTAAAATGGTATCCTTCAAAAAAGTTCCCCTATCTGGTGCGGCACCGGTTGCCTGGAATATCCACTTTATCCTTCCGGTATGCCTGCTGGCTTTAGGCATCTTCGGTATAAGTTTGCTTGTTCTCCACCTGGTCATGCCCGCGGCAGAAGGTACATCTTTTCACCTCCGGGCATTTCAGTCCCTCCTTCAAACCGTCCTTATTGAAGGAAGCCTTGCTCTTGCCATTCTTATCCTGATGAACCGGCACCACTTTGGAATCTGGCAGTTAGGTATGAACAAATGGTCTCAGAATTATGTCCGGACCGGGTTCCAGGCATATCTTTTTATTACGCCGGCCCTGGCTTTACTCGGTCTCCTTTTGAGTCTTTTCCGCAACACAATATTACCCGACCAGGAAATTTATTATATCCTGTCAGGATTAACTTCCCTGCCTCTGGCATTAGTCTTTCTTTTTATCATCGGATTTCTGGCGCCTTTCCTGGAAGAAATAATCTTCCGCGGATTTCTCTTTGGAACAATGCGCTCCAGATTTGGGCCCCGGCGTTCTATGGTTTACTCCAGCCTACTCTTTGCTGCCTTACACCAGTCGCTAATCGCTTTTATCCCCATCCTCTTTTTAGCCTTTATCCTTGCCTATCTTTATGAAAAAACCGGTTCTCTCTGGCCCTCAATCGTGCTTCATATCATAAATAATACCGTAGCGACAGTTGTCGCTATCGTGTTCCGTCTAGGGGGTGTCGCATAATATGAAGTGTCTGGTAATCGGTTCCGGAGGTAGAGAACATACCTTAGCCTGGAAGATGGCTCAGAGCAGCCACGTCCGGAATCTTTTTATTGCGCCCGGTAACGCCGGTACCAGCGAAATTGGAACCAACATTCCCGTTCCGGCGGAAGATGTCCCGGCTCTCCTCTCCCTGGCACAAAAAGAGATGTTTGACCTGACCGTGGTCGGACCGGAAGCACCTCTATCTGAAGGTATCGTAAACACTTTCCAGAAAGCAGGCCTGCCTGTCTTTGGACCTACCAGGGAAGCGGCCCAATTAGAAAACTCCAAATCCTTTGCCAAAGAGTTTTTGAGCCGGCACCGGATTCCTACCGCTGATTTTCAGTCTGCGGCCTCGGACTCAGAAGCCGCTGATATTTTGAAAGAATGGGGTGATAAGCCCGCGGTCATTAAAGCCGACGGTCTGGCTGCCGGCAAAGGGGTTTTCATCTGCGATAAGCGGAAAGAAAAAGAGGATGCGCTCCGACAAATTTTTAAGGAGAAAATTTTTGGTCCTGCCGGAGAGAAGGTAGTCATCGAAGAAAAACTGGAAGGGGAAGAAGCGTCTTTCCTGGTCATTACTGACGGCAAAAAATATTACCCTTTCCCTTCCGCCCAGGACCATAAGAAAATCGGAGAAAATGATACCGGTCCCAACACCGGTGGCATGGGTGCAATCGTCCCCAACCCTTTTTTAAGCGACACTCTCCAACAAGAAATCATCCGGGAAATTATTGAACCAACCGTCACCGGACTGCTCAAGGATGGAATAGTTTACCGGGGTATCCTTTACGCCGGTCTAATCTTAACCCGGGAAGGACCCAGGGTTTTGGAATTTAACGCCCGTTTTGGAGACCCGGAAACGCAAGTCCTCCTTCCCCTTCTGGAAAGCGACCTTTTTGAGTTATTATTAAGTTCCGCTCAGGGTAGACTTATCGGTCATGAACCCAATTTCCGAAAAGGAGCTACCTGCTGTGTTGTCCTGGCATCAGAGGGTTATCCGGGACAATATCAAAAAAACAAAGAGATTTTTGGTTTAAAGGCGTTCTCCAACGATAAAAATGTTATGGTCTTTCACGCCGGGACCAGAAAAGAAAACAGAAAGGTGTATACCAACGGCGGCCGGGTTTTAGGGGTAACCGGTGTTGGAGACAACCTGTCTGAAGCGATTGAAAAAGCATACCGGGGTGTGAATAAAATCAGTTTTGAAGGGGCGTACTTCCGGAGGGATATCGGTCGGAAAGGCTTGACTTTTAAACCTTCTATTTGTTAAAATTTCCATACTTATGGAAGAAATAACCGCGGTACTGAAGATTGAAAATCTGACCAAGGTCTTCCATTTGGGAAGGAAAAAAGACGTGTCTGCGGTTAATTCCCTGTCGTTAGAAATAAAAGAACGCGAAATCTTTGGCCTCTTGGGACCAAACGGGAGTGGAAAAACGACCACCCTGAAATTGCTCTTAGGTCTAATCTTTCCCACCAGCGGTCAAATTAAAATCTTCGGCAAAGATAGTGCGGATATCACGGTCAAAAGATTTCTCGGATACCTGCCGGAAAATCCCTATTACTACCGTTACCTCACCGGTGCGGAACTCCTGAACTTCTACGGTCAAATCTTCGAATTGCGACCGGACGTTCTAAAAGAAAAAAGAGAAGACTTACTGAAATTGGTTGGCTTAGCAAAAGTACGCCGCCTCACTTTAAAACATTACTCAAAAGGGATGTTAGAACGAATCGGCCTGGCGGTCGCTCTTTTGAATGACCCAAAATTCTTAATTCTTGATGAACCGACCACCGGTCTTGACCCTATCGGCAACAGGGAGACCCGGGACCTCATTCTCAAATTGCAGGCTGAAGGCAAAACGATTCTTCTTTCCAGCCATTACCTCTCAGAAGTGGAAAGGGTCTGCAACCGCATCGGGATTATGCACCAGGGAAGACTTTTAGCCTGCGGGAGACTTCCCGAATTAATAACTTCCTGGCAGGCAGAAGATATTGAAGACCTCTTCGTCAAGGTGACCCAATGTTCAAACCCTACATAATTGCCCGAAATACCTTTCAGGAAGCACTCCGGCTGCGGAGTTACCAGATAATCCTGGTCTTTGCCCTGCTTCTTTTAGGATGCAGCCAGTTATTCTCTTTCCTTACTCCGGAAGAACAGTTGAAGATGATAAAAGACGTTTCCCT
>CAZVUE010000008.1:11233-16722 GCA_964630335.1 uncultured bacterium
CACCTTACCGGTTACGGAATCTCTTTATCAGAACAGACAAAGAACCCTTTTGTTAAGGTAATAACCCAGTTCTTTTATAAGATTATCCCAAATTTTGAAAACTTTGCTATTCGCGACCAGGTGGTAGTGGGGCTTGAAGTACCGGCCACTTATATTCTTAAGACGTTTGGCTACGGCTTAATCTACACCGCCATCGCTCTCTTTCTCTGTTTCTACTTCTTCCAGTATCGTGAAGTATAAAAAAAATGCCATCCAGGAGAAAGTCCCGGATTAAAATAATTACCGCCATCATCCTTCTTTTTCTCATCCTTTCTCCTCTGCAGGATGCCATAGACCGACAGCGGAAGATAATGGGATTTGAACAGCGGCTCCTTCTGATGCCGGGTCAAATTGTGGGAAGTTTGGTATTAGGCGGGTTCCGGGGCCTGGCGGCCGATTTGCTCTGGATTCAGGTGGAAACCCTCTTCCACTCGGGCGAGCAATACAAGATGCTGCCCATCTTTAAAGCGGTCACTTTCCTTCAGCCAAACTTCATCACTCCCTGGGCGGTCGGCGGCTGGCACTTAGCCTATAATATTTCGGTAATGGCAAAGACGGAAGAAGAAAAAAAGCGCTGGATTCAGGCGGGCCTTGACTTTTTGAAAGAGGGCATCTCCTACAATCCGGAACGGTATGACCTTTATTTTGAATTAGGCTGGACCTATTACCACAAAGTAAAGAACTATGCGGAGACGGTGAAATATCTGGAATTGGCTTGCAAGTTTCCCCGGCCGGAATATGTGGATGACGTCCTGGCTCATGCCTACGAAAAGAACGGTCAGATTGATAAAGCACTGGCGAAATGGAGGGAAATCGCTAAAACGGATTCGCCTTTCCGGAACATCGCCCTCCGGATGATTCAAAACCTTTTGACTTACCGCACCACCATCAAACCGGAATAATGATCTTCGTTATCTCGGCACCTTCAGGTACGGGTAAGACCACTGTCCTCAAAATTCTTGGGGAAAAATACCATCTTACCCGTCTACTCACTTACACTACCCGACCGGTCCGGCAAGGCGAAAGAGACCGCGAAGACTATCTCTTCTGTACCGAAGAGGAATTCCAGAAATTAATTAATTCCAACGGTCTGGCGGAATGGGCTTCTGTCTATGGCTACCATTACGGTACTCCCAGAAAAGTACTTGAAGACACTTTTAAAAAAGGAAAGTCGGCTATCCTTGCCCTTGACACCCAGGGCGCAGATAGAATCAAGTCTGACTATCCGGAACTGACAATTCTCATCGCCCTTTTACCTCCTTCCTATCAGGAACTGGAGAACCGCATCCGGCACCGCCAGAAAGAGACCGGCGAAAACGAATCAGCGGTTGAACGACGCCTGTCCGAAGTCCAGAAAGAGATACGGATTCTTGCCTGCTATGACTACCAGATCATAAATACCAAACCGGAAGAAGCGGCTGACCGTCTCTACCAAATCATCCAGAAGTACTCCTGAAATTACACGAGTGGATTCCTGCTTAAAACATGCAGGAATGACACAAAGTGTCATTTGGCGCGGGGGAAAAATCTCCGGTAGGCTTCCTTGATCTTTCGCGTGGAAAGATGCGTATAAATCTGGGTGGTGGTGATATTCTGATGGCCCAAAATCTCCTGGATGGCGCGCAAATCCGCTCCCCTTTCCAACAGATGGGTCGCAAACGAATGGCGCAGGGTATGGGGAGTAACTTTTTTGGCAAGGTGCAAAACGTTTCGGCTGTAATGTTCCACGATTCTCTCCACGCTCCGGCTGCTCAGCCTTCCACCCAGACGGTTGCAAAATAGATAGGGGACCTTTGCCCCCTGCTTACTACGTGCAGGGGCAGGCCCCTGCCGTTCCTTTGAAGACAGGTACTCATTCAAAGCGAAAAGTGCGGTTTTTCCTATCGGTACCAACCTTTCCTTTCTGCCTTTTCCTCTTACCCTTACCGCGCGGGCGATGAAATCAACGTCGGGAAGGTTGAGACTGACTAACTCCGCGACGCGTAAACCAGTAGAATACAAAAACTCCAGGATTGCCCGGTCACGAATTGGAGATGCACCCCGGCCTTTTAAAACTTCGTCAAGGATAGCAAGAATCTCTTCAACTTCAAGGAAAACCGGAAGGGTTCGCTCTCTCTTGGGTGAACGCAGGCCGGCTGCCGGGTTGTGGGAAATCGTACCCTGACGACTCAAAAAACGGAAGAAAGTGCGCAAAACCGCCACCTTTCTAATCAGGGTGGCACGGCGCAGGTTCCTCTGGAAGAGATTATTCAGATAGACCCGTAAGGTGGCAAGATTTACGTCCTGAAAAGGTTTGCCATTCAAAAAAAGGAAAAACCCATGCAGGTCCTGCTGATAGGCGCGAATCGTATGTACCGAGGCATTCTTATCCGCCCGGAGATATTCCACAAATCCCAGGAGTTCTGTTTCGTAATTACGCATAAGATAATGTAACCAAAGTAGGGCAAGGCTTTAGCCTTGCTTCCTAGATGCAAACCTAAAGGTTTGCCCTACATTTTTCTTCTCTATCTTAATAATTTTTTATATATCTCTTCAATCTTGGCGGTCATCTTTTCCACCGTAAAATTCTCCCTAATGAACCTTTGACCAGCCTGCGCCATCGCCCTGCTCTTCTCAGGATTCCGCAGGCTGGAAAGAATCGCGGAAGAAAGCGCCGGGGTGTCTTTTGGCGGAACCAGGTAACCGGTAGCGTTATGGCACACAACCTCTTTTGTTCCGTCAACGTCCGAAGCGACCACCGGAATACCCGATGCCAAAGCCTGGGCCACCGCTTTGGGCAGTCCCTCCCGTAAGGAAACGTGCACTAAAAGGTCCATTGCCGAAACCGCTGCGGGAATCTCCTCCGGCGGCAAGAGTCCGGCAAAAACAATCGCATCCCTTATGCCCAGACTCTCTGCCATCCTCTCTAATTCCGGCCGAAGAATTCCGTCTCCGACCAGAAAAAGTTTGCTCTGCGGAAACTCCTTCCTTACCGCCTGAAAAGCAGGCAAAAGGAATTCATGCCCTTTTAAATGGAAAAGCCGGGCAATCTTGCCGATAACGATATCGTTCTCCTGAAAGCCGTACCTCTGGCGCACCTCTTGTCGGTACCGGCTTGCCCGGACAAACTCTTCTACCGGAAAAGCGCTGTAGATGGTGGAATATTGTTCCTGCTTGCCGATTCCGGCCGCCAGATTTTTGGCGGTCATTGCTTCCGCTACGGAAATATAGACGTCCGTAAAAGGTGCCACCATCTTTTCCGCGGTAATATAGAAATCATTGAGCAGCCGATTCTGGTAAGGGTGGAAGGGTAAACCGTGAATGGTATGAACTATTTTAGGCCGGTGGGGAATGATACTTGCGGCCATCCGTCCCAGAATGCCTGCTTTAGTGCTATGGGTGTGGAGAATATCAGGTCTTTCCCGGAGAAGAATTCGGCGGATAGCCAACAAAGAAAAAAGGTCATAAAACGGGTTGATTTGACGCCGCAGGAAAGGGATGAGAAAAACTTTTAAACTATGAGCCCTGGCGTCTTCTAAGAGGCTTCCCTCCGGACCTAAGGGCGGACCGGTCAGAAGGGCAATATCGTGACCCCGGCTGGCTAACTGATAGCAGGTAAAGAGTGTGTTTTCCTGGGCACCACCAATAATCAGGCGGGTAATTAAATGGTAGACCTTCAATTTTTACTCTTTTTGGGAGTAGATTTTGGGGGAATAAATTTTTCCAGTCTGGCAATCCGTTCGCGCAAGGCTTGATTTTCCCTGGTTATCTCTTCCAGAATGACCGAGATTTTCTGAGTCATTTCCTGCGTGCATCCAGCCAGACCGGTATCAAAAGAAGCGACCCGGTCGGAAAGGAGTAACTGGTCTCCCTCCACCTTATCACACCGGCTGGAGGTGTTCTTTATTTCACCGGTGAGTTCAGCCTGGGTCTTTTTTAAGGCTTCTACTTCATTCTGCAGGGAATCAGTTCGGGTTATGACGCCTTTCTGAAAATCGAGCAATTCCTGATTGGCGGAGAGCCGAAACTTCTCCGCCCTTTCGGTCTCCTGTTTAATCTGTTCGGCCAGAGTATTTAAAGAACCCTCCAATGATGCGGTCCGCTCCCGCAAAAGGAGAATGTCCTCACTCAGACCCGCCAACTTTTTATTCCATTCCTCCTCAAAAACACGGTGTTCTTTTTCGGTCTCTTTTTCTAACACTACCGCCTTGGTCTCCTGTTTAATCACCCGTTCGTGAAGTCCTTTGACGTCAGTCTGACTGGCACAACCGGAAAGCAAAAAAATCCCTCCGATGGTTAAGATAATTACAAACGTACTCCGGATGTTCATAGTCCAGTCCAACAAATCCCCCAAATGTAGGGGTCGGATTTATCCGACCCGCGGGCTTGATGAATCAAGCCCCTACTCGACAATCTTAAATTCACACCGGCGGTTTGCCTGCCAGGCTTCATCATTATGTCCGAGGTCCGCCGGATTTTCTTCGCCAAAACTTACCGTGTTCAAACGACCGGCAGAGATTCCCAGCGAAACCAGATAACGTCGGGTAGCAAGGGCCCGGCGTTCACCCAGAACCATGTTATACTCTTCGGTTCCCCACTCGTCACAATTTCCCTCAATCGCAATCCTCGCTTTCGGATGCTCTTTCAGGTAAGTGGCAATCTTCTCCAAAATCGGCCGGGCGTCTGCTCTGATATCGCTCTTGTCAAAATCAAAGTAAATAGAGACAAATGCTTCCTTCTCTTCGGCTGAAAGAGGCGGTCGTACCCGCTCTTCTCCGGTTCCCTTCGCCAACGGAACGTCCGCACCTTTTAACGCTAACGCCTGTTCATCTTTTGTCGCCAGGCCTGCTCCTTCGGCTCCTAACCCTTCGGTGGACCTGGCCGTTCTCTCAGCCTTTGCTTTGCCGGCAACCGGTCTTGAAGGTGCTAAACCGGCACAACCGGCCACCAAAAATAATATCCCTAACAAACCCACACCCCAAATAATCCTTTTCATCCTCTCCTCCCTCTGCTTAGTATATTCTACCATAGATTGGTAATTCCCTGCGGCACTAACGTCCCGAAAGGAGTGTAGTTATACCGCTGGATTACTTCCCCTTTTTCGTCAGTCAGGCTGGTTACTGACCCCAACCCATCGTAGTGGTAATAGAACGTCTTCCTTCCTTTTCTCTCCCCCAAGTATACCTTTTTGCTTATCCACTCGTCTATGCCCAGACCGGTGGTGTACCGGGCCAATACCTTCTTATCCCAACCTAATTCCAACAGTATGTTGTCCCCATCATAGAAGTAATAACTCTCACCTTGTGAGTCGGACTTGTATACCCTTTTGCCCAACGGACAGTACGCAAACGCATTCCTCCGGAACCTTTTCCCGGAAATCTCCGGTGCGGTATAACTAATCCCGGTCAGCCGGTTTTCCGGGTCGTAGTCAAATGAGGTCAGGTATTCCTTTAATTGCTTCTCGGGCGCGA
>CAZVUE010000009.1:0-1164 GCA_964630335.1 uncultured bacterium
AAAAACAACAGGATATATGCCGAGACCTCCTCACCAAGAATACAAATCTAATAGTGTACTATTCTGACCAGCGAAAAGGCGCCTTCGTAAACCGTTGTGCTCTTGTAGATAAATGTATTGAGGATAATTTTCAACCAATTGATAAGAACGGTGACCTCTGGGTATACATCTCTAAAAAATGAAGACTGAAGAATTTGATTACTTTTTACCGGAAAACGCTATTGCCCAGAAACCCCTTGTGCACAGAGACCAGGCAAGGCTTTTAGTTTTAGACCGTCAGTCCGGTTCTATCAGAAGTAATGTTTTTCGTGATTTGCCTGATATCTTTTCTGAGGCTGACCTTCTGGTTCTTAATGATACCAGAGTGATTCCGGCACGGTTGCGATTACAAAAAGAGAGTGGGGGAAAAGTAGAAATCCTGGTTTTGCGTGAATCAGGGCAGGGGAGGGTAGAGGCCTTGGTCCGGGGCAGGGTAAAAGAAGCAAACTGGGTTAAACTAAAAATTTGGCACAAAGGCACGAAGGTACTGAGTGACGAAATTGAAATAAAGATTGAAAAAAGACTTTCTTCGGGCAAGTTTTTGATTTTTTTTCAAGGTCTTCCGGTTAAGGAATTATTGGACCGTTTTGGCGAAATTCCTTTACCTCCCTATATAAAACGGCTGGCCGATCCGGAAGACCGGGAGTATTATCAGACGGTTTACGGCAGGAAAGAAGGCGCGGTGGCTGCGCCTACCGCAGGCTTACACTTTACGCCGGAACTTCTTTCTATCCTGAGGGACAAAGAAATTGAGCAGACCTGCGTTACGCTGCACACCGGCTGGGGAACGTTCCAGCCGGTGCGTGTCGCCGAGGTTACCCAGCACCGGATGGAGGCTGAATTCTATGAAATTCCAGAGGAATCTGCTCGGATTATTAATACCGGCCGAAAAGAAGGCAAAAAAATTGTAGCGGTTGGTACTACCACCGTGCGTACTTTAGAAGGGAATTACCTCCAGGGGTGCTTATTTTCGGGCACCGGCTCAGTAAATATCTTCATTTATCCGGGGTATCCTTTCCAGATGGTTGACAAACTCATCACAAATTTCCATCTATCCCGGACCACCACCCTTCTTTTAACCGCAGCATTTGCCGGCAAAGAATTACTTCTAAAGGCTTATGACTA
>CAZVUE010000009.1:1264-16510 GCA_964630335.1 uncultured bacterium
CTCACGGTGAGGTTACCACGCCAATATTTCTGCCGGTTGCCACCCGGGGCAGTGTCCGGTGTTTATCGTCAGAAGGTTTGGAGGAATTAGGTTTTGAAATGGTTCTGGCGAATGCCTATCACCTTTCTTTGCGACCCGGAACTGAGGTAATCAAGGCATCCGGCGGATTGCATAAATTTATGAACTGGCAGAGACCGATTCTCACGGACAGCGGAGGATTTCAAATCTTCAGTTTAGAAGATACCAAGGTGGAAGAGGAGGGTGCGGTTTTTCGCTCTGTTTATGACGGCGGCTGGCACAAGATTACTCCGGAAGAGGCGATTAAGATTCAGGAGGAATTAAGCGCTGATGTCATTATGCCTTTAGACCAGCCGGTACCTCTTCCTGCTTCCTACCAAACAGCAGAAGAATCGGTAAAAAGAACGACCGCCTGGGCAAAACGGTCAAAGATAAACCATTCCAAAGAAAGCCAGGCTCTCTTTGGAATTATCCAGGGTGCTACCTATCCGGACCTACGGCAGCGGTCAGCAGAAGAAATTACCAGCCTTGATTTCCCCGGCTACAGTTTGGGCGGGTTCTGCTTAGGTGAATCAAAGGAGGAGATGAAGAAAGTTATTGCCTGCACCACAAATTTTCTTCCGGAAGAAAAACCACGGTATCTGATGGGAATCGGTACGCCTCTGGAGATTCTTTTTGCGGTCGGCGCCGGTGTTGATATTTTTGATTGTGTCCTACCTACCCACATTGCCCGTAATGGCTCAGCCTTAACCAGCAGGGGAAAGGTGACCGTCCGTAACAGTATCTACCGAAAAGATTTTGGCCCTCTTGACCCGGAGTGCAACTGTTTTGTCTGTCAGAAATATAGCCGGGCTTACCTTCGCCATCTCTTCAATACCAAAGAACTCACGGTCCTTTATCTGGTTACCTACCACAACCTCTACTTCATTCAGAACCTGATGGCTAAGATTAGGCAGGCGATAAAGGAAGGAACCCTCGTTTCTTTTCAAAAGGGATTTGAAGAAAAGTGGCTCTCCAGAATATAATATAGGTTAAATATGAATGAGGTTGAAAAACAATTGAGGGTAATCCGCCGGGGAGTTATCGAAATCATACCGGAAGACGAACTGGTCAAGAAGATAGAACGCAGTCTTACGGAAAAGAGACCTTTACGAATCAAGTACGGAATTGACCCCACTGCTCCGGAATTACATTTAGGTCATTCGGTTCCAATACGGAAGATGCGGGATTTTCAGAACCTGGGCCATCATATCATCTTTTTGGTGGGTAACTTCACCGCATTAATCGGTGACCCCACCGGCCGAATTGAAACCAGACCTTTGCTCTCGCCGGAAGAAATAAAACAAAATTTACAAACCTATCAGGAACAGGCGGGTAAACTCCTTGACTTAAAAAAAACCGAGTTTGTCTTAAATTCCACCTGGTTAGCAAAAATGAATTTTGGAGAAGTAATAAAACTTGCTTCTTCCTTCACGGTTGCCCAGATGTTAGAACGGGAAGATTTCAGCCAGCGTTATCGGAAAGGCAACGACATCTCCCTTCAGGAATTCATCTATCCTTTGATGCAGGGTTATGACTCGGTCGTTTTAAAGAGTGACGTTGAGATTGGTGCGACCGAACAGAAATTCAACCTTCTGGCTGGACGAACCATTCAGGGGGCTTTTGGAATGGAAAAGCAGGTGGTCATTACTATGCCCATTTTAGAAGGAACTGATGGGGTTCGTAAGATGAGCAAGACTTACGGAAACTATGTTCCGATTACCGCTTCTGCCAACGAGATGTTCGGCAAGATAATGTCCCTCCCGGACAGTGTTATGGAACGGTACTTTCGGTGTCTGACTGACCTTTCGGAAGAAGAGCTACAAAATCTTCTGGCCGGTCACCCCAAAGAGGCAAAAGAAAGGCTTGCCTGGGAGGTTATTGCTTTCTACCACGGCAAAGATTCCGCGGATTCAGCCCGGGCAGAGTTCAGACGCATCTTCAGCCAACGTTCTCAACCTTCGGATAATTCTTTAACTCATCCACCGATAACGTTTTTATCTCATCCCGGAACCGCGGCTGAAATTATTGAACTCCTGACGGAAACAGAACCTCTCTCTAAAAGTGAAATAAAACGTTTGATAAAGGGAGGCGGGATACAGATAAACGATGTCAGAATTTCCAGACTGGAGGAACCCATACAAAAATCGGATGTTTATCTGGTTAAGATCGGACCGCGTCGATTCTTTAAATTTATACTAAAACAAACGCAATAAGTAAGTTGTCATTCCTGCGGATTGTAAGCAGGAATCCATACTCATAATCACTGGATTCCCGCTTAATACGTGCGGGAATGACATTATAAAAAGGGAGGAACTATGCCAGAGGCAGATGTTAAGGAAGAAAAGAACTTTTATCTTGATGTTCCGGCGAGGTCAAAGACTTTCTTTTTGAAGGGGTCAAATTCCTTAGATTGGGGAATGCAGAACCGGCTCTCTAAGATATTTAACCCAAAGACCGGAAAGACGGTTATGTTGGCGATTGACCACGGGTATTTTCAGGGTCCGACCACTGGCTTGGAAAGGGTTGACGTTACCATTCTCCCTTTGTTGCCCTATACGGACACCCTGATGCTCACCCGGGGAATCCTTCGTTCCATCATTCCATCAACGTATACCAGGGGAATCGTCTTGCGGGCAAGCGGTGGACCCAGTGTCTTGAAGGAACTTTCCAACGAGGAGATTGCGCTGGATATTGAAGATGCGATTCGGCTTAATGCCTCGGCGTTGGCGGTCCAGGTATTTATCGGCGGCGAGTATGAAACCAAGTCGGTCCACAATATGACCCGTCTAGTGGATATGGGAAACCGGTACGGAATCGCCACGTTAGGTGTTACGGCAGTCGGGAAGAATCTGGCCAGGGACGCCAGATATATGCGCTTAGCCTGCCGAATCTGCGCGGAATTAGGCGTCACTTACGTAAAGACCTATTATGTACCGGAAGGATTTGCAACCGTCACCGCATCCTGTCCGGTACCCATCGTCATGGCCGGCGGGAAGAAATTACCGGAATTGGATGCCCTGAAGATGGCTTACAATGCCATTCAGGAAGGCGCAGCCGGTGTGGATATGGGTAGGAATATCTTCCAGGCAGAATCTTCGGTCGCGATGATTCAGGCGGTCAGAAAAGTTGTCCACGGAGGCCTGAAACCGAAAGAGGCTTATGACTTTTATCTAACCAAACGTAATGGAAAATAAAGGGCAAACCTTTAGGTTTGCATGTAAGAAGCAAGGCTAAAGCCTTGCCCTACATTACTCTTTTTCTTATGGAAAATAAAGAACCAACGTGTCAGTATGACTTGAAGGGGAGGGTGGCTCTGGTAACCGGTGCGGCCGGTGCCATCGGTTCCGGTATCTGCCGTGGTCTCTTGAATGCAAACTGCCGGGTAGCGGCAACTGATTTAGCCGGTCCAAATTTAAATGGTCTGTCTGAAGAGTTAAAATCAGAATATGGAGAACGGTCCATCGGTGTGGTGCTTGACGTTACAGACTCCGATTCGGTAATCCGGGGAATAAAAGATATAGTCAGTACCTGGGAAGGTATAGATATCGCCGTGATTAATGCGGGTGTCGCTCTGGTCTCGGAATTGAAGGATATGGATTTATCGGAATTTCAGAGGCTGGAAAGGATTAATGTTGAGGGAACGCTACTTGTTATTCAAAAGATGGCAAAACAGTTTGAAATCCAGGGAACCGGGGGTGACATCATCCTGATTTCAACCAAAAATGTCTTTGCACCCGGAGCAAGTTTTGGTGCTTACAGTGCTACTAAAGCCGCGGCCCACCAATTAGCCCGGATTGCCAGTTTAGAATTGGCAAAGATTGGTGTCCGGGTAAATATGGTGGCACCGGATGCGGTCTTTGCTGACGGGGTTAGGAAATCCGGTCTCTGGCAGACGATTGGTCCGGACCGGATGAAAGCCCGCGGTTTAGACGAAAAGGGATTGGAAGAATATTACCGCAGTCGCAACCTTTTAAAAGCACAAATTACCGCTGAACACGTGGCTAATGCGGTTCTCTTTTTCGTCTCACACCAGACACCAACTACCGGCGCCACCATTCCGGTTGACGGCGGACTTCCCGATGCCACCCCACGGTGACACCTCAAAGAGGAGCAGGGTATGACAGATATTAAAAAGGAGTTGAGTCAATACGGAAAATTACTGGTGGAAAAGGGGCTTACCACCGGACCGGGTGGAAACATCAGCGCCCGGCAAGGAGATACAATTTACCTTTCACCCAGTGGTTTTAGTTTGGATGAAATTGAACCGGAAGACTGGTTCGCCATGGACTTAAAAACCGGCAAGCAGGTCGGAAAAAGTAAGCAAGGACTTCGTCCCACCTGTGAAGTATCAATGCACTTAGGTTGTTATCTGGTACGGAAAGACATCGGTGCGGTAATCCATACCCATCCGGTCTTGGCAACGGCTTTGGCAACGGCCAACGTAAAATTTAAAGGAATGTTCCCGGATTTTATAGCCTTGATTGGTCCGGAAGTACCTGCGGTAGACTACGTCATACCTGCAGGTGAAGAAATACGTAAGGCGGTCACCAGCGTAATCAAGAAGGGTTATGATGTCGTCCTGCTCAAAAACCACGGTGCGGTGGCGCTGGGTGCCAATCTGAAATACGCCTATTTCCGGAGCCTTTATTTGGAGGATGCGGCGCGCTTTCTGTGGGCAATACTTTCCACCGGGAAAAAAGTCCGGTATATGACTCCAAAAGAGGTTGAGGGTATTGAGAACTTAGAAGCCGAGGACTACCGGAAATTATTATTGAAGAAGCGAGGCTAAAAGCCTCGCACTACAATTTCTCTCGATGTAGTGCGACCCTTTTAGGGTCGCTAAATTTAAGGAGGATAATGAAAGCCGCAGTATTTTCAGGTCCGGGGCAAATGGAGATTAAAGAAGTTCCAACGCCGCGTGCCGAAAAAGGAGAAATAGTAATTCGGGTTAAAGCCTGTGCCATCTGCGGAACAGATTTGCGTACTTTTCGCTTTGGACACAAAAAAGTAAAACCGCCTCAGGTAATCGGACACGAAATCGCCGGAGTAATTTCCGAGAAGGGAGAAGATGTTACCGGCTGGAAAATCGGGGACCGGGTAACCGTGGTCACTTCGGTCGGCTGCGGCACCTGCCGGCTCTGCCGACAGGGTCGGAACAACATCTGCGCCAAAACCGAAGCGTTAGGCTACTATTACCCGGGCGGTTTTGCCGAATATATCAAGATTCCTGCGGAAAGTATCGTTCAAAACAGCATTATCCGACTGCCGGATTCGGTGAGTTTTGACGAAGCCGCAGTTGTGGAACCGCTCTCCTGCTGCATTAATGCCCAGAATTTTCTTAATATCCGGAAAGGGGATAGTCTGGTGCTCTTTGGTGCCGGGCCGATCGGCCTGATGCACATAGAATTAGCCCAGGCTCTTGGCGCCACAAAGACCATTATGGTCGATATCAATCCGGAAAGATTGACCAGTTCTGCGAAATTGGTCAGGATAGACCATTTAGTTAACTCTTCCGAAAAAGACCCGGTGGCTGAAGTTATGCGCCTTACAGAAGGGGAGGGCGCTGACGTAATAATTACCGCCAACCCGGCCAAAATTACGCACGAACAGGCTTTCAGGATGGCAGCCATCCGGGGCAGAATCAGCCTCTTTGGCGGATTGCCAAAAGATGATTCGGTTATCAGGTTTGATTCCAATATCGTCCACTACCGGGAGATTTCGGTCTTCGGCGCTTTCGCCTCTGCCCGACCGGAGTACGAAGAGGCACTCAATCTGATTAAGACCAAAAAGATTGATGCCAAAAAGTTCATCAGCCACCGGTTCCCTTTAGACGGGATTACTGAGGGGTTCAAACTGGTCCAGGAAGGCAAAGCCATTAAAGTGGTCATCAACCCTTAATAATCCTGCCAAAACCGCCTAAAACAGCCTTTTTACCCCTCATTTTACCCCCTTTGCCAATGTCGGATAATATATCTTATGTTAACTTCGGTAGGTAGAAAACTGCGGAAGCGTAGGAATGGAAAAAGAATATTTTCCAGGGGAAAATGGTCTGACAATTAATTAAGGTAATTACTTAATTTAGATTGATATCTTATTGATTTACATTAATGTAGGGCAAGGCTTTAGCCTTGCATTTTATCTGCAAACCTAAAGGTTTGCCCTACATTTACGGAGGGCAAACTGAACCAGGGAGTTAAAGTCAGGAGATATTTTTATCTTTTGTCAGGAGTCACATCTCAAGTCCGGACGCGGGCTTCAGCCGTATCGGATAACGTTTACCCTCATCGGTCGTTCACTTTGAGCGGACCGGGCAGGGTTTTGTTAAGGCGCTTCGGCTAATACGCAAGTCTCTGCCTCTGTCAGGAAGCGTAAAAGTGGGTTTGGCAGGGTTCTCCTTATCTTGAATCCTTATAAATATATTTCCTTGATTTACAATAAGATAAATAGTACGTTTTAGAGTAGTTTATAGGGATAAAACCCGCAAATTGTCATTGCGAGGAGCGTTAGCGACGTGGCAATCCCAGAGATTGCTTCGCTACGCTCGCAATGACGACGTTTTTACCGTTTCTTTTCTTCTATGGCGGCCTGGGCTGCAGATAGAATAGCGATCGGTATCCGGTATGGCGAACAACTGACGTAGTTCATTCCTACCCGGTGGCAAAACTTAACCGACTCCGGCTCACCGCCGTGCTCACCGCAAATACCGACCTTCAACGCGGGTCGGGATGCCCTCCCCTTCTTGATGCCAATCTCCACCAATTGGCCAATGCCTTCCTGGTCAAGGACCTGGAACGGGTCTTCCTTGATGAGGTCCTTTTCTATGTATGCCGGCACAAAACCGCCGATATCGTCTCTGGAAAAGCCAAAACCCATCTGGGTAAGGTCATTGGTCCCGAAAGAAAAAAACTCAGCCTCAGAAGCGATTTTGTCTGCAATTAGGGATGCCCGGGGGATTTCAATCATCGTTCCGTACAGGTAATTAATCTTCTTTACCTTGTATTTCGCACAGACTTCCCGGTAGACCCGGTCTACAATCTTCTTCTGGTCAATAAGTTCGGTTGCCAGGCCAACGACCGGAACCATAATTTCCGGCAGCACCTTTTTGCCTTCCTGCATTAACTCGGCAGAGGCTTCAAATATTGCCCGCACCTGCATTTCGGTAACCTCAGGGTAGGTAACCCCTAACCTGACTCCCCGGTGACCCATCATCGGGTTGGTCTCGTGTAATTCTGAAGCCCGGCGGCTGAATTCGTCCATGGAGATTCCCAAACTTTCGGCTAACCTGACCTGTTCGTCTTCCCGTTTGGGCACAAATTCGTGCAGCGGAGGGTCCAGCAACCTGATGGTAACCGGAAGTCCGTTCATTACTTCCAGGGTAGCCTTGATGTCGCGCTTTACGTAAGGCAACAGTTCGTCCAGCGCTGCCCTCCTCTCCTCTTCGGTCTTGGAGATTATCATCTTCCGCAGCCGGAACAAAGGTTCCTCTGCCCCTCTGCCGTAGAACATGTGTTCCGTCCGGAAAAGACCGATTCCCTGGGCACCGAAAGAGAGCGCATTCCGGGCGTCCTCCGGCGTGTCCGCATTTGCCCGAACCCCTAACTGGCGCAAGGAATTGGCAACCGCCATAAACCTGGCAAATCCGGGATTTTCCGTGGCATCGACCATTGGTAACTGCCCGGGATAGACGTATCCTCTGGTACCATTAAGAGTAAACCAGTCTCCTTCTTTAAACTCTTTTCCGTCTATGCTTAAGATTTTTTGGTGAGGGTCAATATGGAGTACACCACAACCTACGATGCAGCATTTACCCCACCCTCGGGCAACCAGGGCCGCGTGGCTGGTCATACCGCCCCGGGCGGTCAGAATTCCTTCGGCTGCCCGCATACCCTCTACGTCTTCGGGGTTTGTTTCCTCACGAACCAAAAGCACCTTTTTACCCTGTTTGACCCAGTTTACCGCATCAACGGCAGTAAAAACAATTTGCCCCACCGCACCACCCGGACCCGCCGGAAGCCCTTTGGATAAGGGTTTTACTTTCAATTCTGCTTCCGGATCCACAATCGGATGGAGGAGTTCGTCAAGTTGTGCCGGGGTTAAACGCATTACCGCATCCTCTTTTTTAATCAGACCTTCCTTCAACATATCCAGAGCCATGTTAAGGGCTGCGGTGCCGGTTCTCTTGCCCACCCGGCACTGGAGCATCCAGAGACGTCCTTCCTGAATCGTAAATTCTATGTCTTGCATATCCCGGAAATGCTTTTCTAATTTTACGCGAATCCCGGCTAAATCCCGGTAAACTTTGGGCATCGTTTTTTCCAGCGACAAAAGATGCTTGTTCTGCTCACCCTTGGTATCCTCATTTAAAGGTCTGGGAGTCCTGATTCCGGCAACCACGTCTTCACCCTGGGCATTGGGCAGCCACTCGCCGTAAAACTTGTTTTCTCCGGTAGCCGGATTCCGGGTAAAGGCAACCCCGGTGGCGGAAGTATCACCCATATTGCCGAAGACCATCGTCTGAACGTTGACCGCGGTTCCCCAGTCATCCGGAATGCCCTCAATCCGGCGGTAGGAGACCGCCCTCTTTCCGTTCCAGGACAGAAACACCGCTTTAATCGCACCTAAAATCTGCTCTTCCGGCTTGTCAGGAAAATCCTTGCCCAGAACTTCCTTTATCCTTTTCTTGAATGTTTCGCATAAAAACTTGAGGTCATCCGCGGTCAGGTCTGTATCCGACCGGTATCCCCGGCTCTTTTTTAATTCACTCATAATCCGGTCCAGACGTACCCTGATTCCCTTTCCTTCTTCCGGTTCAATACCGGCCGCCTTTTCCATTACCACGTCAGAATACATCATAACCAGTCTGCGATAAGCATCATAAACAAATCTGGGATTATTTGTTTTTTTAATCAGGCCGGGAATCGTTGCCGAACAGAGGCCTACGTTGAGAACGGTTTCCATCATCCCGGGCATTGACCTTCTGGCACCGGAACGTACGGAAACCAGGAGAGCATTTTCTGAATCCCCGAACTTACTGCCCATAATTTTTTCTACCTTTGCCAGATTCTTTTTAACTTCTTTATCAAAACCATCCGGCATCTTCTGGCGTTGGCGATAAAAATAGGTACAGACTTCGGTGGTAATCGTAAAACCGGGAGGTACCGGAATGCCTAATCTGACCATCTCAGCCAGACCGGCTCCTTTACCGCCGAGCAATTCCTTCATTTTACCGTTTCCGTCCGCCTTGCCAGCGCCAAAAAAATAGACCATTTTTTTCATACATCCTCCGTGTGAGTTGTCTAACTACCCCTCAGGTTTCACCTGACACCCCTTCATGGAAGGGGAATTCCCCTCTTTTAGAGGGGTGCCTGCGGCAGCAGGCGGGGTGTTTTGTCTAAATCTTCTTTAATCGCCTTTACCAGTTCGGATTCATTCTTGAATTTTTTTTCAGAACGGGTTTTCCGGATAAACTGGAGATGTAGTTTTTGACCATAGAGGTTTCCTTCAAAATCCGGAATATAGACCTCTAAAGAAGGTGCCGGGTCAGTAAGAACCGAATTGAAAGTAGGATTTGTACCATAACTGACCAGTGACCGAAGAGGCTTTTTGATTGGCCCTGAAGATTCCGGAGTTTTTACCAGTGCTGAATACACCCCGTAACCAATCAGAGGAACCACATCTGTCCGGAGGTTGGCGGTGGGAAAACCTAATCGTTTCCCCCTTCCCTCCCCTTTTTCCACGGTCCCTCTTATTTCATAGGGTCTGCCTAAACAGGTATTTGCCTGGTCCACCCTACCTTCCAGAAGAAGTTTTCGGATGGAAGTACTGCTGACAATTTCGCTTCCAATCTGAACCGGCTCGATCACCTTAACTTTAAAATCCAGAAGAACTCCGCGAGTTTTTAATAGTTCCGAATCTCCAACCTGACCTTTTCCAAAGCGAAAGTTAAATCCAACGACTACCTCTTTTGCCTTGAGTTTCCGGCTCAAAAAGACATCAATAAACCTTTCCGGCGTATAGTCAAAGATTCGTTCGTCGTCAATGACCACGGTATAATCCACCTTCATCCGGGAAAGGATTTCGGTGCGTTGTTCCGGAGTAGTAATCAAACCTATCTCTTCCCCGCGAAGAACCTGCCGGGGATGTCCGCAGAAGGTAAGCAAAACGCTCTTCCCCTGAATACTGCGGGCATCTGCCGCCACCACTTTCAAAATTGCCTGGTGTCCCAGGTGGATACCGTCGAAAGCGCCGATGGTAACCACGGTGTTGTTCAATACAGGAATATCTTTTGAAGAAATTGTTTCCATACGAATTCACGGGGCTTGCCCCTGCATGCATTGAGCAGGGGTTAGAATGACACCCGGTAAATCTCATGAAAATCAGGTTCCGTCAGGATAATCCCCAAATTTTCCATAGAACGCTGACAAGCTGATAGGGCTTCTTTTGCCAATTGAGGCAGTTCGTTCTCTTTTACTCCTACTTCTTTCAAGGATATTGGTAGACCAACCCTTCGGCAGAAATCCCTCCAGGTAGAGACCGGTTCATCCCAGCCGGTCACTTCCCGGATTTGTTCCCGGTATCCCTTCTTGAGTAAAAATCCAAAGATAGCCGGTAAAACCAGGCTGCCGGCTGTTCCGTGCTGAACCCGGTAGTTTATCGTAAGCGGATAACCCATTCCGTGTCCGATAATCGTTCCGGTCTGGTTGATTACCATACCGGCCATCATCGCCGCCAGACTCATCTTTTCGCGACATTCCAGATTATCCGGAGTGTCAACGGCGATAGGTAAAGTTTTTGTAATAATTTGAACCGCTTCTTTTGCTATCGCCAGAGTAAGCGGCGTAATCTTTTTTGTCAGCGCTCCTTCTACCGCATGACTTAAGGCATCCAGTCCCGTGGATGCGGTCAAAAAATTGGAGAGGGAAAGGGTAAGCGAAGGCTGTATCAAAGCTAACCGGGGAATAATCCCTCCGGAACTTATTGTTTTTTTTGTCTTTGCTTTCGGGTCGATAATAACCGCATACCGGGTAACCTCGCTTCCGCTTCCCGCAGTGGTAGGAATGGCGATTATTGGTAACGGAGCGCAAAATACCTTGTCTGTTCCGAAGTAATCCCCTGCTCCGCCGGGGTTGGTAGTTAGAATAGCAATGCCTTTGGCGGTGTCCAGAGCGCTCCCACCGCCTGCACCGATTATAAAATCACACCTTTCCTGACGGCAGGACTTGGCACCTTCGGCTACTGTTTCGGTATCCGGATCCTCTCTTGCTTCAGAAAAAGTCACCACGTCAATTTTGGCTTCAGTTAGTAAAGACTCTACCCTGTCCTTAAGTCCACTTTCCCGGGCAAACCTTTTTCCGGTAACCAGCAAGGCTTTTTTACCAAATGCCGATGCCTTTGTTTTTAAATTATTGATTGCCTCACTGCCAAAAAAAACCTCGGATGGCAGGTACCAATAAAAATTATTCATAATAGGTAGGGGTCGGATTTATCCGACCCGCGGGTTTGATAAATCAAGCCCCTACAAATCATGCGCCTTCAAAAAGGCGGCAATACTCCGTTCGCCTTTTCGTTCCCATTCCGGCGGGAAGAAACAACCGGGCAATTCATCATTGTTCCGGTGGTAGGCAACACATTCACAACATACGCCTTTCCGACTGCAGGGCTCATACGTACAGGTGCATTTGGTTTTATTTGCCGCTATCTTGCATTCCCGTGGCATATCCCTCCCCAAAAAACCGCTATCAAGTTATTATTTTACCACATTTCACCGCCCTGAGGAAAGGGCGAGAACTGCGTCATTGACTTCAAATCTCTACGGTGGTAGAATCTTTAAACTTATGTTCAACTTTTCCGGAATTCAGTGGGCAATCGCTTCAATCAGCGCCTTCCTTTTCGGATTATCCAAAACCGGCCTGCCGGGAATGGGCATCCTGGCTATTCCCCTGATGGCAGGCATTATGCCGTCCCGTATTTCCACCGGCGTAGTGCTTCCCATCTTAATATTTGCCGATATTTTTGCAGTATCTTATTACCGGCGCAAGGCGGTCTGGTCCCACCTGTTCCGGCTTATTCCCTGGGCAATGACCGGAATTATATTGGGCTACCTGATAATGGGCCGGATTACCGATACGCAGCTCAAACCGGTTATCGGCATCGTCATTATGATTATGCTCACCGTCAATTACTGGCGCAACAGTCAGCCGAATGAAATGCCGGTGCCTACCCGGTGGTGGTTTGCGGCTTTTACCGGACTTCTGGCCGGCATTACCACGATGCTGGCTAATGCCGCCGGTCCGATTCTGGTTATTTACTTGCTCGCGATGCGCTTGCCTAAAACCGAATTTATCGGTACGGCTGCCTGGTACTTTTTTCTTCTCAACTGGTTTAAGGTTCCGTTCAGCGCGAATCTGGGACTTATTACCCCTCAGTCCCTCAGGTTTAATTTAGCCCTTTTCCCGTTGGTTGCGATTGGTGCCGTAAGCGGAATTTATCTCCTGAAGTACCTCCCGGAAAAAACGTTCAATAACATCACGCAAATTCTGGCGGGAATCGCGGCAATCAACCTTCTTTTTTAAAACTTCCTACCCGAGGAGGGAAAGGAGAGTACGTTCAAAATCCGGAAAGGAGATGGCAATACACTCAGAATCCTGAATAACGGTCTCGCCTTCCGCGGCCAAACCCGCGATTGCTAACGCCATCGCAATCCGGTGGTCAAAATGGGAATAAACTCGGGCACCTTTAATCCTCTGCGGTCCAAAGATTACGAACCCGTCTTCTTTCTCTTCTATCCTAACGGACATCCGGCGCAGTTCCGTAACGATGGAGGCAATCCGGTCGCTCTCTTTTATCCGCAACTCTTGTGCGTTTTTTATTTCAGTTTTCCCCTGGGCAAAAATTCCCAGGATTGCCAAAAGCGGAATTTCATCAATAAGATTGGGAATAAGTGAACCCTCAACCGTCATTCCTTTCAACGGGATGCCGCTTTTCACTACAATATCACCGACCGGTTCACCGCTCTCTTCCCGTTGATTCTCTATGGAAATGTCTGCTCCCATTTTTTGAAGAACCTGTAAAAAGGCGGTCCGGGTGGAATTAAGACCAACCTGTCTGATTAATAACTCTGCTTTGGGAACGATTATTGCTGCGGTCAGAAAGAAAGCCGCCGCGGAAAAGTCCCCTGGGATTTTCACCTTCTGTCCGGTTAGACGTTGCCCTCCCCTGATGACAATGGTATTGGTCGTATACGATGTGGTGACACCAAAGTATTTGAGCATCCTCTCGGTATGGTCCCTGGTCTGGAACGGTTCTATAACCGTAGTCTCGCCGGAGGCAAAGAGACCGGCCAGGAGTAAACAACTTTTAACCTGGGCGCTGGCTACCGGCATCAGGTATTTTATTCCGGAAAGGGAACCGCCCCTGATAGATAACGGAGGAAAGTCACCTTTTTGTCCCAGAACCCGGGCACCCATCCGGCGGAGAGGCTCGGCAATCCTCGCCATCGGACGTTGTCGCAAAGAAGAATCCCCGTCTAAACGAGTGGTGTACGGAAGACCGGCGGCAATACCGGAAAGAAGCCGCATCGTGGTTCCGGAATTCCCGCAGTCAATTACGCTATCCGGTTCTTGGAACCCTTGTTTCCCTTTGCCCTTTACCAGAAAACGCCTTCCTTTCCTTTCTATTTCCACACCAAATCCCAGCAGCGCCTGAAAAGTAGAGCGACAGTCTCCACCCTCCTGAACACCGTCCAGAAGAGATTCTCCTTCTGCCAGAGCCGAAATCAGGAAAGCCCGATGGGAAATAGACTTATCTCCGGGCAGGATTATCTCTCCTTTGAGTTGTTTGACCGGTTTGATTCTTAAATCTGCCAATCACCCTCCCCTGCACCCCTCCCCTCAAGGGAGGGGAATCTTTTTTAAAGAAGACATCAGTTTGCCAAAATCCTGGAAACTTAAAGCCTGGAAGCCATCGGAAAGAGCTTTTTCGGGCTCGGGATGTACTTCCACCATTATCCCGTCACTGCCGGCCGCAACCGCAGCCTTTGCCATAGGGATAACCAGTGTCCGACGACCGGTTCCGTGGCTGGGGTCAACCACCATCGGCAAGTGACTCAATTCCTTTGCCAGAGGAACCGCAGCCAAATCTAAAGTAAACCGGGTGGCTTCTTCAAAGGTGCGGATACCCCGTTCACATAAGATTACGTTATAATTTCCCTGGGAAAGGATGTATTCCGCAGACATCAAGAATTCTTCCAACTTGGCAGACATCCCCCGCTTTAGAAGGATGGGGTTTTGTATCCGGCCCAGTTCCTTCAAAAGGTCAAAGTTTTGCATGTTCCGGGCACCCACCTGCAGAATATCCGCGTATTGAGAAACCAGTTCTACCTGTCTTGGGTCCATTACTTCAGTCACCGTCGGGATTTTCCATTTTCGACCTGCTTCTGCCAAGTATTTCAGTCCTTCTTTACCCAACCCCTGGAAAGAATACGGGGATGTCCGGGGTTTGAATGCACCACCCCTCAATATCTTTACGCCGTGCTTACAGACAAATTGGGCAATCTGAAATAACTGTTTCCGGCTTTCAATGGAACAGGGACCGGCGATTACCACGATTGAACCGCCACCGATGGCTACACCGCCCACCCTGATGACCGTGTCCTCTTTTTTAAAATCCCGGCTGACTAATTTATAAGGTTTGGAAATCGGAGCGACCGATTCCACGTCAAAGATTGCCTCAAAAACCTCCCGGTACAAAATGGCATTCTCGCCAATCACTCCGATTACGCTCCGTTTTTTTCCTTTAGAAATATGGGGAGTAAACCCTAATCCTTTAATCTTTTTTACCAGCGCCTTGATACCCTTTTCGGTAGTTCCGGGTCTTAAAGTAAGAATCATTAGTCTTCCTCCTCCGGATTTAAAAGACCTATACCACCACGAGCCGTTATTAAAATTATAACCAAAATGGCTGACAAATTCAAAAATACAGGTGAGGGTAAAAAACCAAAGGGCCAGGGAAAACCGGTTAAAAATACACGCCAGACACAAACGATGGCTAAAAAATGGAGCCCCTGGTCAACAACGTTGACTGTTTTAAGCAGGCCTTTTTCCTTCAGGATCCGTTTAATTTTTCTTTCCAGCATTATCTTGTTCCAGTCAATAATCAAGTGGGAAATTGAGAGAATACTCACGGCCA
>CAZVUE010000010.1:0-14670 GCA_964630335.1 uncultured bacterium
GATGATGGCAATCTGTGGTTTCTGGGGTCTGGGAAGAAGGGGAATCGGAATCTTATGCAATTTTGCTAAGTTTGAAGAAGGGGATGGAACTTGAGGGGTGGTTTCTCCTTTTGTGAACGGTTTTACGGTTTTTTTCTCGGGATAAAAAGTTTTTATTACCTCCGGGTGCTTTAAGATAATAACGACCGCCCAGAGAATAATCGCAATTAATATTAGAAACGGAAGGGGGTTACGTTCAGTTTTCATTAAGAAAATATTAGGGGTGGAAGACCGAAATACCTTTTAGAAGGTCAACCGCACGCTGGAACTGAGTGTCTTTGACCATGTCTGCCTTACCTTCCAAAAGGAGGTCTTTCTCTTTCTGCTCTACATAGATATCCGGTGTCAGACCTTTTCCTTCAATAACCCTGCCTTTGGGCGTATAATAACGGGCGATGGTCAGTTTTAGCGCCGCCTTATCCGGCAGGGGAACCACGGTCTGTACCGAACCTTTGCCAAAAGTCTTTTCACCCAACAGGACCGCCCTCTTCCAGTCAGAAAGAGCGCCGGAGAGAATCTCCGAAGCGCTGGCACTGCCGCCGTTAATCAAAATGACCATCGGTATTGTGGAAGGTATGGTTTCGTTCTTGCGGGTCTTGTACTCAATGCGGTCTTCCGGCTTCCGGCCCTGGGTATAGACGATGAGCCGGTCCGGAGGCAGAAAGAGGTTGCTTACGTTGATGGCGCTGTCCAGTAGTCCCCCGGGGTTACTCCTTAAGTCAAGAACCAGACCTTCCATACCCTGTTTCTGAAGGTCTTCCAGAGCCGCCTTCAGGTCCTGATAGGTGTCCTTCTGGAATTCAGCCAGACGGATGTAGGCAATTTTGGAATCCGGTAAAATCTGCACCCTTTTAACTGACTTTAACTTAATCATCTCCCGGACCAGGTTAATCTTGACCAGTTCCGAAGCATTCTCATGGAGAATTTCAACTTCCACCTTGGTACCCGGTTCACCCCGCAGTAATCTGGCTGCTTCCGTGCTGTTCATCCCCCGGGTCATCTTACCGTCAATCCGAATAATTCTATCGTGTGGTCTGATTCCGGAACGAAAGGCTGGGGTATCTTCTATGGGTGAAATAACGGTAATCAGGTCATCTTTTGAGGTGATAGTCATACCCACACCGCCGAATTTCCCCTCGGTTTCTATCTCCAATTCCCGGTAAAGATCCTGGTCCAAAAACTGGCTGTAAGGGTCAAGGGAAGAGAGCATCCCTTTGAGCGCACCGTAGATTAATTTTTTGGAATCTACCTCTTCCACATAATTGGTCTGGACCACCGAGAGTACATCGCTGAACAGTTGCAGGTTTTGATAGAGTGCCTCCTCGGACTTGCGTGCCTGACTGCGGGCAACGTTCTCACCCAGAAACAGGGGAAGGCTTAGAATTAAAAGTAAGAGGATAACACCCCAGAACTTCCTTATCTTTTTCATCGGTTCTCTAATAGCCTGAGCAGAATCTCCTGTACCAACTTCGGATTGGCTTTTCCTTTTGTCTGGCGCATCACCGAACCAATCAAAAACGCCAGGGCATTTTTCTTACCGTTTCGGTAGTCTTCAACCGACTTCGGGTTAGCGGTTAAAGCCTCTTCAACCAACCTGGTGATGACTTCGATATCCGAAATCTGGTTTAAACCTCTTTCCGCTACAATTTCTGCTGGTCTCGTGCCGGTTTTCAGAGATGCCCGTAGCACTTCTTTACCGGTCGCAGAAGTAATTTTCGCCTCAGAAACTAATTTGATTACTTCCGCCAGGGATTCTGCGGATATTCCCGATTCTTTAATATCCTTACTTCCCTCCTTTAAAATAGAGAGGACCTCGGTCATGAGCCAGTTTGAAACCGTCTTGGGTTCCGGAGCCAGACGGATGACCGTTTCAAAAAAATCAGCCAGATCCCTGGAGGCGGTAATTACACCCGCGTCATAATCCGGAATCTGGTATTCTTTCTGGAACCTTCTGGCTTTTTCGGCCGGTAATTCCATTATACCACACCTTACATCCTGAATAAAGTCGTTGGAAAGCTTCAGTGGTAAAAGGTCCGGTTCAGGGAAGTACCGGTAGTCCTGTGCCTCTTCCTTGGTTCGCATCGGAAAGGTCTTGCCTTCCTTTTCGTTCCAGAGCCGGGTTTCCTGAACCAGTTCGTCCTTCCGGGGAGAAGAAATAAGGTTAGCCTGCCTTTCCGCTTCGTACTTCAGCGCTAAACGTACCGCCCGGAAGGAGTTCATATTCTTCACTTCAACCTTGGTGCCCAATTCCGGATGGCCAAAAGGTCTTAAAGAGATATTGGCGTCACACCGCAGGGAACCTTCTTCCATATTACAGTCACTTACCTCTAAGTACTGAAGAATGGTCTTGAGGCTGTTTAAGAATTCAAAAGCCTGGTCCGGCGAGTTGATGTCCGGCTCCGTAACGATTTCCAGAAGGGGAACGCCGGCCCGGTTAAAGTCAACCAGGCTATAGGATTCGCCTTCCGGATGGATGAGTTTTCCCACGTCCTCTTCAAGGTGGACCCGGCGGATACGGATTTTCTTTTCGCCCCCACTTTTATCCTCCCCCCCTATCAAAAGAGAACCATTAACCGCCAGCGGTTCTTCGTACTGGGAAATCTGGTAGTTTTTGGGCATATCCGGATAGAAATAATTTTTCCGGGCAAAAAGGTTATCTTTGTTAATCCGGCACTCAAGGGCAAGGGCGGTTTTAAGCGCTAATTGTATCGCTTTTTCGTTGATGACCGGGAGTGTTCCGGGAAAGCCCAGGCAGACCGGACAGGCAAGACTGTTGGGTTCCGCACCGAACCGGTTGGCGCATCCGCAGAACATCTTGGAGGCGGTCAAAAGTTCCGTGTGTACCTCCAGCCCAATCACTATTTCATATGACATCAAAGCGCATTAAAAATCAATAAAATATATTAGGTCGTTTTTATTCTTAACTTTTTCGAGGTCTAATAAAACCTTCTCATTTCTGGGGGTTCCATCGGCGTTTCTAAAATTCTGTTGAAAGGACCCACCGTTTGTTAGAGTTTGGCTTGTTATTTTAATAAAGGAAATCTGCCTTAAATCAAATGAGGTTTTTCTGAGCCGGGACCATGCGCCTCGTTTTATTCTTTCCACCTCATATTTCGATTTTCCGCCCTTTATTTTTCCATGCCACTTTTGAAAAGTCCTTTTTTCATCATTATATTCTACTTCTCCAAGGGCAAGGATTAAACCTACACCACCGTATTCCGTAATGCCGTTTGCAATTGCTTCTTTATCATTCACAATGATTTGGTGACTACTTGTATTCATAGCGTGGGCTTTGAAATCCCACGGTATGCATCTGAACCCATCAAATGGAACATTGCCGTATTTCGGTCCAGGGATTTCCATAATTGGGGCCAAATGTTTTTCACATAGAAATTGGAAATAAAAGCCAATCCACTCCATTTGTTTCCAATGAGGGAAATTATTCCCCCGCATTTCCAAAATAGCGGTTTTCCCGCCCCAGGTTTTAGGAATGCCTTTTAATTTTTCGCCTATTTCGTGGGCGTTTGTAAGAAAATCCATTTTTCGGTTTGTCAAACAAGAGTATTGGTTGATTTTTGCTTTCTTCGCTGATTCTATATATGTTTTGGTCTAACCTTTTCTTGGCAAAGTCATAATAATCTTTGACAATTTCAAATCCGATGTATTGTCTGTTTAACATTTTACTGACGACGGCGACTTGACCGGAACCCAAAAACGGGTCTAAAACCAAATCTCTTTCCTCACTTGAGTACATTAAGATTTTTTTTATTAGTTCTAAAGGTAACTTGGTTGGGGTTTTTTGGTCTCCATTCCAATATTCTCTTTTTATATTCCAAACATCCTCTTTGTCTTCATAATGCAGGCTACCCCCATTTAGGCCAATGGAATCTTTGCCGTAACGGGCATAGGAAAAAAATCTCCTTTTCGCCTCATTTTTACACACATAAATACAGTGGTAGTGCGAGGTTACAAATTTTCTTTGAGTTACTACTCCAAATTGATATTTCCAAATAATATGGTTGACAACCTTAAAACCGCTTTCATCAATGGCAGTCAAAACGTCCTTTAGATTGTTCCATCCGGAGAAGACGTACATACTTCCGGTATCCTTAAGAAGTTTATAAATCAGGGTCATCCATTTAAACGTAAAATCATAGTATTCTTCCTTTGAGATTTCATTATATCCTTCTAATACCCTGGAAGCCGTCCTGTTATAGTTAGCGCGCTTTGCTTTGAATTCTATAGCAAACGGAGGGTCTGTAATCACCAGGTCAATTGAAGCCGGGGGAAGATATCTCATCCCCTCCAAACAATCGAGGTTATATATTTCATTAAAATTTAGTTTGTCCACCGCTATATTATACCTTTAGAGTTTTAAGATGGGGTATGATTTTTCTTCATAAAAAAATCACTTCTTTCAGCACATTATGCTTAATTTCTTTTCTTAATGTCTTTATAGAAACAATATCCACCTTCTGCGCCAGTCTTTCTTCAAGATATAGCGCTAATCCGGAGAGGTCAAGAAGGGTAGCCCCTTTGTCAAAATCCACTAACAAGTCAATATCGCTCCTTTTTGTTTGCTCTTTTCTAACGAGAGAACCGAAAATCCCTATTTCTTTAACTTTAAATCTCCCCCTCAAATCTCCTTTTATTTCCGAAAGAAGATTTTTTGTCTTTTCTATGGTTGCCATTTCACCCCCAAGATTAATAAGAAGCAAATATTAACTATTATATCTCAAATATGGGGGTGTGGTAAAATTGGGTAGAGTGAAGAAGAGTCAAAAGTTCAGTTGGTTACATAGATTTCTCCAAGCATTTCCAAAACTTGCTTGGCTTTGAATATTGCTCTCTCTGCTAACCCCTTGTGTATATTCTTATCTTCTTTATAATCAGCGTTATTCCTATCTCTCCTAAGTTCATCAAGATATTTACCAACCAACGTTTCGTTTGGCTTTTCGGAATTCTTGTATTCATTTATAACTTTCCAGTGAATGTTTTCACCTTGCTTTAACGTATAACTTTTATATCCTTTTTTATTCCTTGATATACAAAAAACACCATAATAAGTTCTACTAATGGCTGATCTTAAATTTGCTTCATTTTGTTCCAATACAAGTTTTTCTGCAAGTGTGATATATTCATGCCAGTCAAAGCTCATAATGGCTCCTCTGTAAAATTCAATTTTCCTTTTGTATCATGAATTCTGTGAGTAAACCACTCTTCAAAGAGTTTCCTCTCAAGCTCTACTGCCTTTTCAGCACTATATGGAGACTTAATCACGATGAAAAGTTCATCCCATCCTTCTTCAGGATCACGATGAAGATCCAAAGACAGAGTTATCTGTTCATCAAATATTCCTATTATCTGTTTTTGCGCCTCAAAAAGAATTTCAATTAAGAATTGATGAATCCAAAGGAATCTCCTGATATCCGTGAAGTTTTCAAAAGTATAGAGATTCTCTAATCGTCTAATATCTTCTTGAGTTTTAAGAATTATAGAATTTTCTGCCGATTGTAGTATAGACCTGGCTTCCCAAAATTTTGTTAAATCTATTTTTTGCTCAAGTAATACAGATGTTTCTATTCTATATTCAAATTGATTCATTAAAGGTATTTTATAATATGGGAGAGATGAATAATTAAATTGTTCTAATACTGATTGCATTATTCTTCCTCCTCAAAAAGAGTCCTACATTTGTCAGTAATACAAGATTCAAATGCCTTTTCTATAATGGTATGTGCTTTTTCTGTCCATTCTTCTACTTCATCAAAAGATACTTTTTCTGGTATAACCATTACATGGTATAAGCCAAGTATTATTGAGATGATATCTGATTTTTCAGGTATTGCTTTTCCTTTTGTTAAAGTTAAAAGCAAACGGTCTCGCTCATTTTCATAAGGAATTTCTACTTGCATGTTAAAATCAGAATGTATCTGTGGCAAGTCTTTCGGTATCGGTGGATAAAAATTGAAATATTCTGACATTTCTATTGATTCACTTGGTATGTCTATTTTATTTATATATCTTAATCCTATACGTTTAAATCCCTTTGGATTTGCAATTTCCTTATATAGATCTAAATTTTTAAAAAGTATTGGTTTGAATATATCCCAAGTAGGATAAGGTTTCAGATGATTTATTACTAATAAATCAGCAGCTACTTGAACTAAAGCAGTTTTATCGGTCCGTAGAAATTGTATTCGCTGATTCATCTCAATCTTTTGTTCTACCACTCCTTCTTTTGGTTGAAATCCTACTCCGAAGCCCATCTGCTGTTTTTTTTCTGGGAAATCATTTCTGATTTTTTCATAAAATAACCCAGGAATTGTCATATCCCAGGGATGACTTGGGATAAATTGAAATTCACATAATGCTTCTACAATAGGTGAATTTTTATATTTCTTTCCCATTATTTACCTCCCATTTTTAATTTTAGCACATTAACTATTATATCTCAAATGAGGGGGTGTGGTAAAATTGGGTAGAGTGAAGAAGATTGATTTTGAGAGCCATCTGAACCCGGAGCAGTACCGGGTGGTCACCGAGGGCGAGGGTCCCTGCCTGGTTCTGGCCGGACCGGGCAGCGGTAAGACCCGTACGCTGGTCTACCGGGTCGCCTACCTTTTAAGTGAAGGTATCCTCCCTTCGGAAATTCTCCTTTTGACCTTTACCAATAAGGCGGCCCGGGAGATGCTCCGCCGGGTGGAACTGCTCTGTGGCCGGTATCCGGCCGGGTTAGTCGGCGGGACTTTCCACCACGTGGGGAACGTCACCCTGCGGCGTTACGCAGATGACCTGGGTTATACCAAAAGTTTCAGTATTCTGGACCGCTCCGACAGTAAAGACCTGCTTTCCCAGACGGTAGAAGGTTTAAAATTGGAAAAAGACCGGTACTTTCCCAAGGCGGACATAATATCCGACATCATCAGTTTTGCGGTAAACAGTTGCCGGAATATAAAATTGGTCATCCAGAACCAGTATCCCTACCTGGAACTTTTCGCAATAGAAATAGAAAAGATAGCAAATACCTATCAGCAAAAGAAAAAGACCGCCAACGTAATGGATTACGACGACCTTTTAAACAATTGGCTCCTGCTTTTGAAGGAAAATTCATCCGCGCTAAACTTTTACCAGGATAAGTTTCGCTACATTCTGGTTGATGAGTATCAGGATACCAACCGGCTCCAGTTTGAAATTATCAAAATACTGGCCGGGAAACATCAGAATATTATGGCGGTTGGTGATGACGCCCAGTCCATTTACTCCTTTCGGGCTGCAGAACTGAAGAACGTCCTTGAGTTCCCGGAAGTTTTCCCCGGGAACAAAATATTCCGTTTGGAGACCAACTACCGGAGCATCCCGGAAATTATCCGGTTGGCTAACAACTCCATCAAAAACAACCAGAATCAGTTTCCTAAAACTTTAAGAAGCATCCAGAAGCCCGGTCCCAAACCCCTGCTCATCTCAACCCGGAGCGGATTCAGTGAAGCCAGGTTCGTTACCAGGCGTATTTTAGACTTACGTTCTGAGGGCATTAACCTTTCCGAAATTGCAGTTCTCTTCCGGGCGCGGTACCAGGCAACCGAATTGGAGATGGAGTTGACCCGCCAGGGTATTCCTTATCTGATAAGAGGGGGGGTACGTTTTTACGAACAGGCGCACATTAAAGATATCCTGGCTTACCTGAAGATTCTGGTAAACGACCGGGACGAACTTGCCTGGCGCAGAATTCTCCTTCAGGTGGAAGGGATTGGCAAGGGCTACTTTGGACGAATCTGGAAAGTTCTCAGCGGTGGGGCCGCTCTCAGCGGTGAGACCGACCGGCTACTTTCTTTCTTAAGGGCCGGGGTTCTAACCGGTCTTCCTCAACGGAGCCAGCCAGGCTTGAATAATCTGCAGAAACTACTCCAGAAACTGAATCAGCCGGAGATGGCTAATCACCCGGCAAGTCAGATAAAATCTGTTCTCGACAGCGACTACCGGAACTACTGTTTGTCTACCTATCCGGATGGTCCGGAAAGGCTCCTGGAGATTGAGGAATTAACCAAGATAGCGGTTAATTTTAATTCCACCGAGCAATTCCTTTCCGAAACGATTATGGGTGAGGAGTACCGGGGTTCATTGGTGGGACCGTTCTCAACGGTTATCTCTGAGGCGGAAAAAGAAACCGATGTTCTGACGCTCTCCACCATTCATCAGGCAAAAGGGTTGGAATGGAAGGCGGTCTTCATTATCAGCCTGGCGGACGGCCGGTTTCCGCACGCCAAATCCGCAGATAATCCGGGGAGATTGGAAGAAGAACGCCGGCTCTTCTATGTGGCGGTAACCCGGGCAAAGAGCCTCCTCTATCTGGTACAGCCAATCATTGAATTGCCCGGTAACGTTGAGTACGGCTGGAAATCAAGACTTGACCGCCTGCGTCGAGGGAAGCCGACTCCCTCCAACCAAAGGTTGGAGTCCTCGCATCCTGAAGATGGGGTCCCCGCGACGGACACGGTCAGCAGGCTCTCCAGGTTTGTCCAGGAACTCTCTTCAAAGTCTTATCAGGAAACTTTGGCCCCAGACCCAAAACAAACGTAATCAGTATATTCAATTTTGCCACCCGTTTTTACATTGTGGTTTGCAAAACAAGGAAATACCCGTTGAAATGGTGCTTGATTTTAAAGATATCAAACTCCTTCAGTTCATTTTTTGAAAATACAAAACTTAGCTTGTTGTGGATATCTTTTTCTTGATTGTCGTCGTGACAGGGTAAAACAAGATTTAGTGTGTCGTCTTTTATTTCAGGATATTTGTTCGAATTGAGGATGTTCCCCTCTGTTTTCACCTCGGTCATTATTCTGAACCTGAGTTTTACCGATGCTTTTTCTACAGTGCGTACTTTCCTGAAACTTTGCTGCTGGGAAAAGATAGAAATCAGCGAACGTTTAAACTCTTCGGACATTTCTTTTCCGCTTTCTTTCAGCCGTTCATCTAAAACCTGTGAGAATGATTGGCCAATCAGGTTTTCAACGCTGATGGTTTCAAAAAAGCTTCCATAAACCAGACAAACCTTTATGTGGGACTTTTTTTTCCCTCTCACAAGATAAAACACGTCTCTTATTGGTAATGAAAATATATCATTCCCGGCTTTTTCCATCTGCTGCTGGATAATACCGTTTTCTCCGGTAATGATTTCACCAATATTTTTGCTCCGGGAGGGGATTGTGGAATTAAAGGACGAAACCGTGTAGGAATCACTATCTTTAAGTTCAATAAGTTCTCCGCCGGTAAATATTTCCCTGTTTTTATTAAGACGAATCGCCAGGTCGGGAAAAACCCCGACATTTTGGCAAGACAGTAATTTTTTCCCAAACGGAAATTGGTGTAGCCTTTTAACTTTCCGGAAGTAATCTTTTTGAACGACTACAGAGTGGAAAAAATGGTAGATGGAATACATTTGTCCTCAAATAGATTTGGAGGTTCACTTTTTTTGAGTAACGAGTGATTAAAACCAATATCCCAAATTTTTTGTATGTTTTCTGTATGAATATAATCCTTGTAAAATTTACGCAAGTCGTCTCCTTTACTGATTTTCTGCAAGCGTTTTTTTATGCATTTTACATTCTCCTCGTCAATTTCTATTCCGATTGATTTTCTCCCTGTCTGTTCAGCCACAATTAATGTTGTCCCGGTTCCGGCAAACGGGTCAAAAACAGCATCACCAATTTTTGTAGACGAGAGGATTATTCTTAAGAGAAGCAAGAGGGGGGATTGCTGTTTATGGAGACGCTCTCCGTTTTCTTTTCTGAGGGCTTCGTCACCCGCAAAATAACCGGAGGTTAATTCTCTGATGTCATCCCACACATCCGTCAAAAAAACCCCGTTATCTCTTTCATGTTTATAATTGGGTGGTAAAGGTGGGGAAATTCTCAGCCGGTTAAATACTCTCGGCGTTGAGCCTTTGGTAGCAAAAACAATGATTTGAAAATGTTTGCCAAACTTGTTGGAACAAGGAACAGCAGAAGTTTTTTTCTTCCAGATGATAAGATTCTGGAATGTCCAGCCCGTTTCACGAAGACACTGCAAAACAAACTCTGTATTTTTCTCCCTTTGCATAAAATATATAGCGCCGCCTTTACTGGTAATTCCAAAAACTTCCCGGCATACCTTGTTCATCATTTGCCAGTATCGTTCTTCAGGCAAATTGTCATTCCACGAGTTATATTCTTTATCCTGATTGAAGGGTGGGTCTAAAAAGGTCAAATCAATCTTTTGAGGAATTCTTTTCTCTGAAAGGTGTTTCAGGCAATCTCCGCATATGATTTGGCAGTTGCTCATAGTTTTTCCATCCGGATATGTCGTCATAACTACTTAAAATATACCATACCGAGAGGCCATCAGTAAAATTCTACAACCCCACCTTGCGGTCAACCGTGCGGGAATATTGATGACTACTCTCAGCGGAATCTGCGGGTGAACCATCCGAACCACTGGTCCGGGTCAGACCGAACCCATCGTTCAATTATCTGATTGAAGAGAATCGTATTCTGCCGGATATCCTCTTCTGAATTATCGGTGCGAACAAGATTGAGCGGTGGTTCTATCCTGATGACATGTTTCGTTCCCCGGCGCACAATAGAGATTGGCAGAACAGCACAATCCAACCGCCGGGCGAAAATCGCTGGCCCGGTAGGTGTGCCGACGTTATGTCTGAAAAACGGAACAGCGATACCGTGGGAAGTATGCTGGTCCCCAAGCAAAGAGAGGATATTGCCTTCTTTCAGCCACCTCAGGGATTCTCTGGTTGAAACAGTAAGCGGATTTTTAGGAATGTGGACAACTTTGGCTTTCCTTCTTACTTTTTCGAAGTATTGTGATAGGTAAGGGTTGTCCGGGTCCCGGCCAATGTTCCGGATAGGGTAACCGCACATCCGCAGATAAGCCAGAATCAAGGTGAAACTGCCTAAGTGTGCAGAGAGAACTACCACGCCTTTTTTCTTTCCCAGGGTTTCGTCCAGACATTCAAGTCCTTCCACTTTTACTACCTTTTTCAACCAGGCGCGGCGGTAGAGGTGACCACTCTCGTAAGTGCTAATGGCGGTTTGCCAGAGAATCTTCTGAAGTAAAGACTTTTTTCCCCGGCGGTCCATTTCCGGAAAGACGATTCCAAAATTGTTCCGGATACGTTGAATTATGCCCAACCTTTTTGCCAGCCAATCCGAAGAGATTAGAGATATTATGGGTAATGCCAGTATTCGGTAACACCAGCCGGGTGGCGCAATCAGAAGCCGGATAAAAACATAGGCAATGAAGTCAATGACTTTCTTTTTTCTTTTCTTCTTCATCGGAACCTGCGGGTAAACCAGCCGAACCACTGGTCAGGGGCAGTCCGTACCCACCTTTCAATCACTTGATTGAAAAGAATCGTATTCTGCCGGATATCCTCTTCTGTACTATCGGTACGAACCAGATTTAAAGGTGGTTCTATCCTGATCAGATATTTCTGACCTCGGCGTACGATAGATATTGGCAGAACGACGCAGTCTAAACGCCGGCTAAAGACCGCGGGTGTGGTAGAGGTGCCGACCGGATAGCCAAAGAACGGAACAGAGACGCCTTTCCTGCGGGGTTCATCAGCCAGGAGAAAGAGCGCCTTGCCGGATTTTAGCCAGTGTAGACTCTCTATAACCGCCTGGTCTGCCGGTCTCCTGGGTATTTCAGAGATACCGGCTAAACGCCGGATTTCCACAATCTTCCTTGCAAAATATGGATTCTTGGGATTATTGACCACCGCCTTGAACGGATACCTCCGACTCAGATAAGATAGAAGAAGGACAAAGTTGCTCAGGTGGGCTGAAAGTGCTATGACACCTCTCCCTTGTGCCATTGCTCCATCAAGATGTTCTAATCCTTCCACCGCTACCATCTGTTTTACCCGGAACCGGGAGACCACCTGATAACTGTGGTAGAGATTAACGCCGGCTTCCCAAAGAATCTGACGCAAAAGCCTTCTTTTTTCATCCGGGCTCTTTTGGGGAAAGACGAGGCTGAGGTTACGTAAAACGGTTTTCGAGATGCCGGTGTTATTGGCGATAATTAAGGAGACAGCGATTGCCACGACCACCGTAAAAAGACAGAAAGGTAGGCTAAAGATAGACCGGACAACAAGATAGATTAAAAAGTCAGACTGTTTCTTCCTTCGCTTCATAAAAATCCAAAATGATGATGTCATTCCTGCGTGTATTTAGCAGGAATCTATTGGATTCCCACTTACTGCATGTGGAAATACGGGTTCCATTCCATAGGATTGGAAAGGGCATAATAAAGCCGTGTCATTTTTGCCATTAATATTTCATAAGTAGTATACTTTAAGCCAGCCTCACTTATCAAACTATAATGATGATTGTTACCAGAAGTCCGGAAGAGACAAAAAAGTTAGCCAGCCGGATAGCACGGAGGTTAAAAGGTGGAGAAATTATCGTTTTGACTGGTCCTTTAGGTGCCGGCAAGACCGTTTTTGTTAAGGGGTTAGCCAAAGGGTTAGGTATGAAAGAAAAATTAGTCCGGAGCCCTTCTTTCGTCTTACTGGCGGAGTACCGGCAGGGACGGCTGCCTTTGTTTCACTTTGACTTCTACCGAATCAATAGCCCTGCGGAGATTGAAACCACGCCTTTTGCGGACCGCCTGAAAGAAAACGGCGTAATCGCGGTTGAATGGCCCGAAAGGATAGCCGAGTACCTCCCTCCCCAGACAAAAAGGATAAAAATAGATATTCTGGGTCCGAAGAGTCGGCGGATTACCATACATGGTATGGCTTGTCATTCCTGTACGCATTAAACAGGAATCCATTGGATTCCCGCTTACCACATGCGGGAATGACATATTAATGGTGGCGTATGGTCTCAACGCAAAGATTGAAGCGCTTCCTTAATATCATTAGCGTGGAAGAGATAGGTGCCCACAACCAGAATGTTTACGCCTGCCTCCTGGCAAAGTTTGCCGGTTTCAGGATTGACGCCGCCATCCACCTCAATCTCAAACTTTAAACCTCTTTTCCGGCGTTCTTCGGAGAGAGCCTTAATTTTCTCCAAGGCGTTAGAGATAAACTCCTGTCCGCCAAAACCCGGGTGTACCGACATTACCAGGACCTGGTCAACCAATTCCAGAAAAGGGAAGAGTTTCTCTGCCGGAGTCTCCGGGTTTACCACCAGACCCGCTTTACTTCCGCATTTTTTGATTTCTTCCAGTAACGAAACCGGCTGGGGAGTCGTCTCAATATGGAAGAGGACCAGGTTACTTCCGGCCTTGATGAACCCGGAAAAGAAATTCTCCGGTCTGGTAATCATCAGGTGGGCTTCAAAAGGCAGGCGGGTATAAATCCGCAGGCTTTTGACTATCTGGGGTCCAATGGTCAGGTTGGGCACGAAATGTCCGTCCATAATATCCAGGTGCACCAGTTCCACACCGGCCTCTTCCGCCCGCCTCACCTCATCTGCCAGGTGACCGAAGTCCGCATTCAAAATTGACGCTGCAATCTTAACCATAATCCCTAAAAATACGGTATAATGATATAATTATAAACTATGGACCGTAAAAAAGCGAGCCAGCCGGCTATATACAACCGGAGGGCAAAGCATGACTACCAGATACTGGAAACCTTCTCGGCGGGTATCTCGCTGGAGGGACCCGAGGTGAAGTCTATCCGGACCGGTAATGCCTCGCTTGCGGAATCCTTTGGCAAGGTTGACAAAAACGAGGTTTTTCTGTATAATATGTATATAACACCTTATCGGTACAGCCGGGATGTCGGTGACCCCCGGCGGCGCCGGAAACTGCTCCTTCACAATAAGGAAATTCAGCATCTTTCCGCGGCGGTAAGCCAGAAAGGTTTGACCCTGGTACCCTTGCGGTTGTATTTCCGCCGGGGCTGGGCAAAGGTGGAATTGGCGATTGCCAGAGGCAAGAGAGAATTTGACAAACGCGAAACCATCAAGCGCCGGGAAGCGGAAAGAGCCATCCGAAGCCAGCGATAAAAAACTATACCCCTCACCCTAGTCCCTCTCCCTCAAGGGGAGAGGATTAAGGTGAGGGTGATATGTGTGTCCGTCGATAACTTTCTGGGGGCGAAATTGATTCGACTGGAGGAAAAGTAACGGATTGGAGCATGCCGAGTTTGGGGAAGGGCTCGTCAAAATCCCTACAAAAAAACAACTGCCGAAACGGCAAACTACCTGGCGGCATAATGCCGTCACTCCCCTCTGACTGCCTGTGGTTGGAGTGCGGAGCGGAAACAGGCTCTGTTTCTTCACTCTGTCTTGAGGTGAAGAAGCGAGAACTAAATCGGGGCTACGGTCAGACCATCCTGCCTGCGGGAGGGTCTGACAATAAGACAAAACACCGGACAAGCATGTAGTGCCAACCGCTCTTTATTCCAGGACGGGGGTTCATTACCCCCCGCCTCCACTTCCTTGAAAGAACCACTGGCAGGCTGACGTAGAGTTACAGAAGACCAGAAGCAAAAAGTTCCTGGAAGTTGATTAAAAACGTAAGAGGTTAGTATTCAGAGGGTTTTAGCGAGGGTCTGTTCGATTGCTGTAAGTACCAGGTGGCTGCTTTCTTCCGGTCCGGCGGAAATGGTGCAGCCGGCGG
>CAZVUE010000011.1:0-5578 GCA_964630335.1 uncultured bacterium
GTTCACGTTGTTCGCCCCTTTCCGATTCAACGGAAAGGGTACCCGTGCAATGACATTTCCGGTTAATGCCGGAAATGGCGTTGTCCGGTGAAGACCACGACCATTCCGTACTTTTCCGCAGTTGCCAGGATTTCCTCATCCTTTTTAGAGCCACCCGGGTGGATAACCGCAATTATTCCTTCATCGGCGAGAACTTTCAGCGCATCAGGGAAAGGGAAGAAGGCATCTGAGGCTGCAACCGAACCCTTAACTTCGAAGCCAAACTCTTTTGCCTTCGACACCGCTATCTTAGCCGAATCCAGACGGGACATCTGTCCGGCACCAATTCCAATCGTTTGACCATTCCGGACCAGGATAATCGCATTACTTTTGGTATGTTTTGCTACCGTAAAGGAAAACTTCAGGTCTTCCAGCACAGTTCCAGAAGGTTGAGTGGTGCTAATTATCTTCAACTCAGTAAACAGCGAATTATCGGCTTCCTGAATTAGGAATCCCCCACTTACTTTACGCACATCCCGGTTTCCATTCTTTTTTGAGGACCATGGCAGACGAAGGACGCGGATGTCTGGCTTTCGGTTGAGGATTAAAAGTGCCCCGCTGCTATATTCCGGTGCGACAATACATTCCACCAAACCTTTTGTAATCTGCCGGGCGGTTTCCTCGTCTACCGGACGGTTTAAGGCGATAATACCGCCAAAGGCACTTACCGGGTCGCCTGACTTTGCCTTGCGGAAGGCATCTGAAATCTCAGGACCTAAAGCCACACCACAGGGATTATTGTGTTTGACGACTACCGCTGCGTCCTGTTCAAACTCACGTACCAAAGAAAGAGCGGATTCCAAATCCAAATAATTGTTAAAAGAGAGTTCCTTACCCTGAAGCTTCTCGGCTTTTACCAGGAGTCCCTCCTGAGAACGGAAACTCTTTTCCCGGTAAAAACTGGCTTTTTGATGAGGATTTTCACCGTATCTCAAGTTCCCAATTTTTTCCAAAAGAAAGACGAGGCGAGCGGGAAAATCAGTGGTTTCTTTCTCTTTGTTAAGATACAGAGAAATAACTGCATCATAGACAGATGTTTTTTCAAAGACCGCTTTCCCAAGTTCTTGTGCTAATTTCCGGGAAACTTCTCCTTGTCTGGTTTTTAATTCTTCAATTACCCGGGGGTATTGGAACGGGTCAGAAAGTACCACCACGTCACGGCTGTTTTTCGCGGCAGCCCGGAGCAGACTGGGACCACCGATGTCAATATTCTCGATGGCGGTTTCTAAATCGCATCCGGCGGAGACCACCTTTTCAAACGGATAGAGGTTAACCGCTACCAAGTCAATGGGACCGATTCCTTCGCGTTCCATCTCTTTTTTGTCTTCGCTGACATTCCGGCGGAAGAGAACACCGGCAAATATTCTGGGGTGGAGTGTTTTTACCCGGCCACCCAACATTTCCGGAAATCCGGTCAGTTCCGAAACTTCGGTTACCGGAATTTTTGCTTCCTTCAATATTTTTGCGGTACCGCCCGTGGAAATGATTTCCACCTTTAGTTCCGAAAGTGTTTTTGCCAAGTCAATGACCCCGGTCTTGTCCGAAACGGAAATTAAGGCTCTTCTAATCCTGACCATACTTGTTCCTTAAAAAAGTAGACTGGTTTATCTACCCACTAACAGGAGATAGAGGACAGCCATTCGTACCGCCAAACCGTTTTCGACCTGCGGTAGAATCACCGAATGGGCGTCTTCCGCCATTTCTGAAGTTATTTCTATACCCCGGTTCATCGGACCCGGGTGCATAATTAAGACATCCGGTTTCGCCCATTTTATTGTTTCCCGGTTTATCTGGTAGCACTGACTGTATTCGCGTAGCGAAGGGAAATAATTTTCTTTCTGCCGTTCCATCTGGATACGTAAGATATTTATTACATCGGCATCTTTCAGTGCCTCTTTCAAGTGATGAGTCACTACCGCTCCGGTATCTTCAATACCCGGAGGAATGAGCGTTGGTGGTCCGCATAAGACCACCCTGGCTCCTGACTTCATCAGACCCCAGAGGTTGGAGCGTGCCACCCGGCTGTGGCAAATGTCGCCCAGAATTACCACCTTCAGTCCTTTAATGCGCTTTTTTCGTTCTTTAATCGTGAAGAGGTCAAGTAGTGCCTGGGTTGGATGTTCGTGGTTTCCGTCACCCGCATTAATAACCGCTGCCTTCACTTTTTTTGCCAGAAGGGCGGGGACCCCGGAAGAGGGATGACGCACCACAAAGCAGTCAATCTTCATCGCTTCTAAATTTTCCCCGGTGTCCAGAATGGTTTCACCCTTAACCACGCTGGAAGTATTGGGAGAGAAGTTGACGATATCTGCGGAAAGGCGTTTTGCCGCTAATTCAAAAGAGGTCCGGGTCCGGGTACTGGGTTCAAAGAAGAGATTGGCAACCGTTTTGCCCCGGAGCGCCGGCACTTTTTTGACTTCCCGGGTGGAAACTTCCTTAAAAGAAGCGGCGGTCTGGAGGATAAAATCAATCTCTTCTGCTGAAATTTCCTCTAAACCCAACAGGTCTTTTCTTTGCCACTCCATGTCGCAATTTATTCCATCAACAGAATTTTATCCTCACCGTCAATCTCTTTGAGGCGTACCTCAATAAACTGGAGGTTTTTAGTTTCCATAAACTTACCGGTAAAATCAGGCTGGATGGGCAATTCCCGGTGGTCCCGGTCAATCAAAACCAAGAGTTTTACGGTTCTGGGCCGTCCGAAATCAATGATTTCCGAAAGAGCCGCCCTAATTGTCCGACCGGTAAACAGGACATCGTCAACCAGAAGGATATCTTTGCCGGTTAAATCAAAAGGGATGTCGGTCTGCCGGACTACCGGATGTATCCCGACCGTGCTGAGGTCGTCGCGATAGAGAGTTATATCTAAGGTTCCAAAAGGTATCTCTATGCCTTTTTTCTGTAAAATTTTCTGGATTCGGCTCGCTAATTCCACACCCCGGCGTCTGATGCCGATAATGGCTAAGTTCTCAAGGTTCATCTTAGCCTGAACCTCTGAAACCAATTGATTTATCAGGGTTACTACTTCCGGAGGGCCGATTATCTCCCTTGTCCTCAAGGACAAGGGGACCCGCCTTTCCTTTTTCACCATTTAATGATAACATATTATCTAAGGGGTTGTAAAAGAATAAAGTTGATTATTTGCCAGAGGCGATTTTGGAGCGAGACAAGAAGCAAAGAAGATTGCGTAGCCACTGTGCTACGCAATCGATGAGCGACGCAGTCGCAGCCCAAAAGCACCTGGCCCTTTTTGGGACGGGTTCCCTACCATCAAGGTAGGGGTCCCATCTTTGGGTCATTGCGGCGTTGCTCCTCGGTTATGTGCCACAGTGGGCACAGAACCTTTGTCGCGCCTTGCACTAACCTCAAATATGGGACTCCAAATAGTCAACTTTATTCTTTTACAACCCCTCAAAAGAGGCAACTATGTTTTTCTTACCCGTTTCGCTGCTTTTGCTCTTAATCATCGTTCTTTTAATTCCGGTGTTGCTTATTCTCCTTCCGCTCAGAATAGTGGAAGCGGCTCTGAGCCGATTAGGAATCCCGGGTCCGGTGGCTTTTCTTCTTTTTCTGGCATCTCTTTTGGGCAGTCTCATTAATATTCCCATCGCTACCCGACCCGCACCAGCGGGCCCCTTACTTTTTCAACACCATTTTAACCTTTTTCAGCCTTTTTTCTGGCATCCGGGTCCTGCTACGGAAATGACTTTAGCGATTAATGTTGGCGGTGCGGTTATTCCGCTTTTAATCGTTTTCTTTTTATCTTTTCGCGCCCCGGGCTTTCCAACCATCGTTGCGTCAGCCATCTCAACGCTGGTCTGTTATCTGGTAGCCAAGCCTGTTCCCGGGATTGGAATTACTATTTCTCCTTTCGTCCCTTCTCTGGTATCGGTTGGTTGTGCTTTTCTACTTTCACCTCGTAAGCGGGCGCCAGTGGCGTATATTTCCGGAGTTTTAGGGGTATTGATTGGAGCGGACCTTTTACACCTTTTCCGCCTTCCGGTCTACAGTGGAATGATGAGTATCGGAGGAGCCGGAGTTTTTGACGGCATCTTTTTAGTGGGTATCCTTGCGGCACTTTTTGCTTGAGTGTAGGGCGGGTTCCCTTGTCATAGGATTGACAAGGGCTCAATTTATTGAGCCCGAAAAATATCGGGTTTGATAAATCAAACCCCTTGTAATATTAGGTGGTAATGATGCAGAGACAAAGTAAAATAGTCTTTTTAGTGGTCGTAAGCCTTTTTGGGGCTACTTTCGGAATTTACGAAATCCTGATTCCGTTTTATCTCCAAAACCAGGGCATCACTTTTCCCAGGATGGGTGACATATTTGCCGTTTCGTTTCTTTTTGCTTTTCTGATGCGCCAGTATGCCGGATATCTGTCCGACCTCTTTGGCCGCAAGCCCTTCTTTTCCGCCGCACTCTTCCTGTGCGGAATAAGCAATTTCTGTACACCCTTATTCAAAACAGCCTCGGCACAGGCATTTTTGAAGAGTCTGAGGGAAGGTGCATTTGGCGTAAAAGATACGATGCAGGCGGTCATTCTTTACGAGGGTTCGGAGAAGGATTTTCTGAATGCTTACGGTAAAGTACGCGGAACCGAATGGATTTTTCAGGCGCTTGGAATCTTACTGGCGGGAATAATCGCGACTCGTTTTTCTCTCCGGTCGGCCTTTTTTACTTCCGGGTACATTCTTTTCTTTTCGGCAATTATTTTTGCCGGCTTTTTCCCGGCGGTGGTTCGCAATGCTCAAAAACAGAGGTTGGGTATTCGGGAAATCTTTTCTTTTGACCTTACCGGACAGTTGCGTTCTTTAACTTTTATCTGGTTTGTAATCAATATAAGTAGTGGTATTTCCCATGGTCCCACTTTACCCCTTTTTTTTCAGCACCGGTTCGGAATGTCCCTTGCCGCCATTACTGTTGTAATGTTTATGCACCGTTTAGCCTGCGGAATGCCGATGCTCCTGGCCGGGAGGGTCAAAGGTACCCCCCTGAAATCTGTTTATATTCTGTTTTTGACGGTAGGCGGGCTTTCTTTGATTGCGACCCCGTTCATTCCCAGGGCTTCCTGGGCTATTCCGGTCTGGCTTGCCCATGACCTGGTGGGTGCGGGTATCTGGGTGCCGATTCACAACTACCTTACCCAGAAATTTGCCGGTGAGGACATCCGGGGTTTAAGTGTGGCAAAATCCTTTGCTTATGCTTCCTTGGGTATGGTGTTAGGGTTTTTCCTGTCCGGTTATCTCTATGCCTGGGATATCGGTATGCCCTTCATCTTTTCTGGTGTAATTGCCCTTATTGCCGGTATCCTCTTAGTACGATTTTAATGGTAGCTTTTTTGACACCGGGAACGGTTTTATGGTATTTTATTTAAGGGATTGTCATAAATTTTTGCATAGGAATTTCCTTTTCAGCGAACCTGAAAGGTTCGCACTACAATTTATGTGTAGTGCGAGGCTTTTAGCCTCGCTAAGTTTAAGAGGCGTCTGATGTGGAAGAGTAGACTTTTTACACCCGGACCGACTGCGGTGCCGGA
>CAZVUE010000011.1:5678-14120 GCA_964630335.1 uncultured bacterium
GGCGTCTGATGTGGAAGAGTAGACTTTTTACACCCGGACCGACTGCGGTGCCGGATGAGATTCTGTTAGAGATGGCGAAACCGCTTATTCATCACCGTACCCCGCAGTTTCGCAAAGTCCTGGTGGAGGCTTTTGCCGGACTGAAATATCTTTTTCAGACGAAAGAAGACGTTTTGATTTTAACCTCCTCGGGAACCGGTGCGATGGAAGCAGCGGTCAGCAATCTCCTTTCTCCGGGGGAGAAGTGTCTGGTGGCAGAGGGCGGAAAGTTTGGTGAGCGTTTCCGCGAGATAGCGGCCGCCTATGGGATTGGTGTAACTTCCCTTGAGGTGGAATGGGGTAAATCGGTTAAGCCGGAAGAGATAGTGAAGGCGTTGAAGGCAGAACCTTCAACCAAAGCGGTCTTTGTTACTCTCTGCGAAACCTCCACCGGTGTCCACACCGATGTTCAGGCAATCGGAAAGGTTCTCCGGCAAGGGTTCCCGGAAACGATTCTGGTGGTTGATGGTATCAGCAGTTTGGGTGCGGTGGAATGCCGTACCGACCAGTGGAGTATTGACGTAATGGTATCTGCTTCTCAGAAAGCGTTTATGTTACCGCCAGGGCTTGCGTTTATCTCGTTGAGTCCGAAAGCCTGGGGGGTGGTGGCCAAAAGTAAATCTCCGCGCTATTACTTTGATTTGCCGGCTTACCGGAAGGCTCTGCAGAAAGAGGATACACCCTATACGCCCGCTTTGACTCTCATCATCGGTCTGGCAGCAGCCTTAAGGATGATTAGAGAAGAAGGAATTGAAAACGTCTGGCGGCGCCACGGCCTCTTAGCCGGCGCCACCCGGGAAGCGGTGAAAGCCCTGGGGCTGAAACTTCTGGCGGAAAGTCCCAGTAATGCGGTTACCGCGGTCCGGGCACCGGAGGGTGTGGATGCGGAAGCGCTGACCAAGGCGTTACGTGACAAGTCCGGCATCACCTTCGCCGGAGGACAGGGAAATCTAAAGGGAAAGATATTTCGCATTGCCCACTTAGGCTGGGTTGATATGTTTGAAATTCTGGAGGCGATTGCCGCTCTGGAATACCAGTTGGTTAAGATGGGCTATCCGGCTAAGTTAGGGGCTGGAGTTTCGGCCGCCGAGCAGGTATTTTTAGCCTCCGAGAGGAACGCGTAGTGAGTGTGGCTATGAGGATATTGGTAACCGACCCTTTGTCCAAAGAAGGGGTGAAGATTTTGAAGGAAGAAGGATTTGAAGTGGATGAGTCCGGTAAACTTACTTCAGAGGTTTTGGCCGAGAAGATTAAGGGATACGATGGCTTGATTGTGCGCAGTGGCACCAAAGTACTTTGCCAAGCGATTGAATCAGCGGACAAACTCAAAGTTATCGGCCGGGCTGGTGTGGGTCTGGACAACGTGGAGTTAGAAGCAGCCACGGAGAAGGGAATTATCGTGATGAATTCACCGGAGGGCAATACCGTCTCTACCGCGGAGCATGCGTTTGCCTTGATTCTTTCTCTTTTACGCAATGTGCCGCAGGCACATCAGTCGGTTAAGGAAGGAAAGTGGGAGAAGAAAGCCTTTACCGGTACCGAACTTTACCATAAGACTTTAGGGGTTATTGGGTTTGGCAGAATCGGACAGCGGATGACCCAGTATGCCCGTGCGTTTGATATGGAAGTTTTGGTTTACGACCCTTTTATCAGCGAGGAAAAGGTTCTTCAGACCGGAGCGACTCTGGTGGAGAAAGAGGTCCTGGTGAAGAATGCGGATATTATTACCCTTCATACCCCGCTTACCGAAGAGACTAAGGGAATGATTGGCAAGAAAGAACTGGCTTTGATGAAACCGGATGCATTCCTGATTAACTGTGCCCGGGGTGGGCTGGTGGACGAATCCGCGCTGAATGAAACGCTCTCCGCCGGGAATCTGAAAGGTTCGGCCCTGGACGTCTTTGAGCAGGAGCCGCCGGCCGGTAACCCGGTGGTGAATCATCCCAACGTAGTAGTAACTCCACATTTAGGTGCTTCTACGGAAGAGGCTCAGGTCAGAGTTGCGGTGGATATCTGCCGTCAGGTTGCCGATTATCTGAAACGGGGCATCATCACTAACGCGGCCAACCTTCCTTCAGTCAGCGAAAAGGTCCTGGCGGTCCTGCAGCCCTACCTAGACCTTTGTGAAAAGTTGGGTCTTTTCCTTGTTCAGATGGCGGGTGGCCGGATTAACGAAGTGCAATTGGAATACTATGGTGAGATGGCTGATTGGGACCTTTCCCCTTTGAAGCATAATTTTTTAAAGGGGCTCCTCTCTCCGTCTTTGGGTGCCGGCGTAAACTACATCAACGCACCGGTTCTTGCCCGGGAAAGAGGAATCAGGTTTTCCGAGATTAAGAGTACCACGTCGGCTGAATTTACCAATCTTATCACCGCCACCGCAGATTTAAGTTCGGGCAAAGTTTCTGTTTCCGGGACATTGTTCGGGAAGAAGGAACTGCGTCTGGTTAAGATTGACGGTTATCTGGTTGATGCGGTTCCGGAAGGGTTTCTTCTTTTCTGCCGGAACGAAGATAAGTCCGGTATTATCGGAAAGATGGGTACTGTTTTAGGGGCGTCCCAGATTAATATCGCCGGGATGACCCTGGGCCGGAAGGAGAAAGGCGGACCGGCGCTCACCATACTCAATGTTGATGCTCCGGTACCGGAAGAAGTCCTGACAAAGATTAAGAATATTCCTGAGGTTAACAGCGTATCGTTGATTAAACTTTAAAAATATGTAAGTTTTGAGAGTCAGATGAAGAGAATAAGAAAACAAAAAGGAAACTTATCCAGGTGTATTTCCCTTCCTTTTATTGCCGGAACGGCGTCAAGCAATCAAAACATCTTGCACAGGATACTTCTGCTTTTAGAGCCGTAACGGTCCTGGTTTTCTTACCACCTTTCCTCTGACCTCCGGAAGGAGGTGCCAAATTATTAACATCGTACTTTACCTGCTGGTGGGTGGACTGGCTGGTTACCTGCTTCACCTCATAGTTTCCAAAAGCAGTCTGAAGAGTGCTGAGGTTAAAAGCCAGGAGATTTTGGCTCAGGCAACCGCTGAAGTAGCCCGACGTAAGAAAGACCTGGAATTAGAGACCAGAGAGACTCTCATCAAACTGCGCAGTGATTTTGAAAAGGAGACCAAGGAAGAGCGGCGGCAATTGCAGAGTTTGGAACAACGGCTTTCCCATCGAGAAGGTAACTTAGAAAGGAAACTGAGTTTCCTGGACAAGAAAGAGGCTGAGTTTAACCAGAGAGAAAAAAGATTGACAGATAAAGAAAAGGTGGTTACCCAGAAGGAACAGGAGTTATCCTCAGTTTTAGAAGAAGAGAAGGTACGTCTTTCACAGGTGGCAAACCTTTCCAGGGAGGAAGCGCGCAAGATGCTTATTGCCCGGATGGAAGAGGAAGCCAGACAGGAAGCAGCGGTCAGGATTAAACGAATCGAGGAAGAAACCAGGGAGGAATCCCTGCACCTTTCCCAGAACATCCTTCTGGAAGCGATGCAACGCTGTGCCGCAGAACAGACTGAATCGTCCACTACTTCCGTGATAAGTCTGCCTTCGGACGAAATGAAGGGTCGGCTGATCGGTCGGGAAGGGCGGAATATCCGGGCTTTTGAAGCGGCTACCGGCGTGGATTTGATTGTTGACGATACCCCGGAATCGGTAACCATATCCGCGTTTAACATCTACCGCAGGGCGATTGCCCGTCTAGCCCTGGAAAAACTTATCGCTGATGGCCGGATTCATCCGGGAAGAATTGAAGAGGTCGTGGAGAAAGTAAAGGCAGAGATGGATGAAGAAGTCTTTTCGGTGGGTAAGGGAGCCGCCCTTTCTCTGGGCCTTCCCCGGATTAAACCGGAACTTTTGCGTCTGGTGGGTCGCCTTAAGTATCGTACTTCTTACGGACAGAATGTTCTCCAGCATTCCCTTGAGGTGGCACATCTGGCATCGGTGATGGCAGCGGAGTTAAAATTGGACCAGATTCTTGCCCGCCGCGCCGGTCTGCTGCACGATATCGGCAAGAGTGTGGACCAGGAGATGGAAGGGGACCATCTTCAGATTGGCTACGAAATAGCCAGCCGTTACGATGAGCCTCTGGAAGTTCTGGAGGCGGTTCGCGGACATCATAATGACTTTGTTGCTGCCACCCCTTACGCGGTTTTGGTCAGCGCTGCGGATGCCCTTTCCGCCAGCCGTCCGGGAGCCCGCCGGGAGACCCTGGAAGGGTATATCAAACGTCTGGAAAAATTAGAGGCAATCGCCACGGGTTTTAAAGGTGTGGGTCAGGCGTATGCCATCTCGGCCGGCCGGGAGGTGCGGGTAATTATCAAGCCCGAGGCGATTTCGGAATCAGAGTCCGCACTTTTAGCCAACCAGATTGCCAAGAAGATTGAGGAAGGGATGGAGTATCCGGGGACCATCAAGGTTACCATCATCAGGGAGGTACGCTATTCCGAACTTGCCAAATAATCTGTCATTCTGAGGAAAATGTAGGGCAAACCTTTAGGTTTGCATCTAGGAAAGCAAGGCTAAAGCCTTGCCCTACGAAAAAATGTTCGCAATGACATCTAGGATTCTGCTTTTGTTTCGGTTTCGGTGATTTTGTTGACCACCATATCCATAATTCTGTCTCCCGGTACCAGGTTAATCAGACGCACTCCCTTGGTATTCCGTCCGATACACCGGATTCCGTCACCCCTTATTCTGATTGCCTGTCCCCGCTGAGAGAGAAGTAATATTTCGTCGTCGTTTCGGGCTACCCGCATCGCCACCACCTTTCCGTTCCTGCCCACAGTCTGGATGTCAATAATTCCTTTTCCGCCCCTTCTCTGAAACCGGTAGAGGTTTGATAGGGTACGTTTTCCGTAACCTTTTTCGGCTACCGTAAGCAGGGGAGCCGGCTCTTTTAAGGTTTCGGCTCCAACCACTACGTTATTGGATGTTAAGCGGATTCCGTGTACGCCATGGGCGGTTCGTCCCATCGACCGGACATCGGATTCCGCAAACCGGATGGCCATTCCGTTGCGGGTGGTCAAAAAGATGTTGTGGGTGCCGTCGGTCAGTTTTACTGCAGCCAGGTGGTCGCCCGAATTTAAGGAGAGAGCGATAATCCCGCCGGCCCGGGGATGACTGAAGGCAGAAAGGGAGGTCTTTTTTACCACGCCTTTTTCCGTAGCCATAAACAGGAACTTGCCCTCAGTGAAGTCCGGTATCGGTATAATGGCGGTGACGGTTTCCTTCTCCTGCAGTCTCAGCATATTGATAATCGGTCTGCCTTTTGACTGCCGGCTCTGTTCCGGAATCTGGTAGGTGAGGAACCAGTAAACCCGTCCCAGGTTAGTAAAAAAAAGAAGATAATCAAGAGTGTTGGCTAAGACCATATCCCGGAGGTAATCTTCTTCTTTACTGGAACCGGCCAGAACACCCCGGCCGCCCCGGTGCTGTCTGCGGTAGGTATTCAGGGGCGTGCGTTTAATGTAGCCGGCCGCAGAAAGGGTGATAACCACGTCTTCCGGTTTAATCAGGTCTCTTTCGGAAAGTTCTATTGCTTCCGGCAGAATTTGCGTACGGCGTTTATTTCCGTACCGCTTTGACAGGTCTTCCAATTCCGTTTTGATGAGACGGTTGACCCGGCTGGCATCGTTCAGAATCGCCTGATATTCGGTGATTTTTTTATTCAAATCGGCACTTTCGTTCTTGATTTTCTCCTGTTCTAATCCGGTCAGACGGGAAAGCGGCATCGCTAAGATGGCTTCCGCCTGTTTTTCCGACAGTTCGAACTTTTTCTGTAAGCCAGCCTTTGCGTCCGGGACAGACCGGCTGGATTTAATCAACTTAATTACCGCATCAATGGAGGCAAGCGCAATGAGATAACCTTCCAGAATGTGCAGACGTTCCTGCGCCTTTTGTAAATCGTACTGGGTCCGCCGGACGATGATTATCCTCCGGTGGTTCAAAAATTCGGTTAAGAGTTCCGGAAGGGTTAAAACACGGGGCCTGCCTTCTACTAACGCTAAGTTGATGACGCCGTAGGTGATTCTAAGCCGGCTGTGTTTGTAAAGCTGGTTAAGAACCAAATCCGGATTTTCCCCGGATTTTAGTTCAATAACTACGCGGATACCTTCCTTATCCGACTCGTCCCTGACCGTTGAGACTCCATCTACTACCTTATCATCGGTCAGATGGGCAATCTCTGCGACCAGATTGGCTTTGTTGACCTCATAAGGCAGTTCGGTGACTATAATCGCCTGACGGCGGTGTTCTAATTCTTCAATGGTGGTTTTTGCCTGAATGGTAATCAGTCCGTGTCCGGTGCGGTAGGCGGAATCAATTCCGCTTTTACCCAGGATATACCCCCCGGTAGGGAAGTCAGGTCCCGGGAGTACCGCCATCAGGTTTTCTAACGATACGTTGGGTTTGTTGAGGAGTAAACCCAGAGCCTCTACTACCTCTATCAGGTTGTGCGGGGGAATATTGGTAGCCATACCGACCGCAATGCCGGTGGAACCGTTGACCAGAAGGTTGGGCAGTTTGCTGGGCAAGACCCCGGGTTCCATAAGGGTCTCGTCAAAGTTTGGCTGCCAGGGGACCGTATCTTTTTCTAAGTCTACCAGAATCTCCGCTGCGATTGGCGCTAATTTTGCTTCGGTATAACGCATCGCGGCCGGCGGGTCACCGTCAACGGAACCGAAATTGCCCTGGCCATCCACCACCGGATACCGCAGGGCAAAATCCTGAGCCATCCGGCACAACGATTCGTAGATGGCGGCATCACCGTGGGGATGGTACTTTCCCATTACTTCACCAACGATGCGCGCGCTCTTTTTATAGGGTTTGTTACTCTCTAAGCCCAACTCCTGCATCGCGTAAAGGATACGGCGATGGACCGGTTTCAGACCGTCCCGGACGTCTGGAAGCGCCCGTCCCACGATTACGCTCATCGCATAATCAATGTAGGAACGCTGCATTTCGGTTTCTAACTCTACCGGCGTTACCTTTTCTTTTTCTTCTGCCATATTTTTCCTATTCCTTCGCTTAAGTTTTGATAGAGGCTATTAAGTGAATCAGGTAGTGATTTGGTTCCGCTGATGAGCGGCATAAAATTGGTGTCACCGGTCCAGCGTGGTATAATGTGAATGTGGATGTGTCCGGCGATTCCGGCACCCGCCACTTTACCCAAGTTAATTCCTAAGTTAAAACCTTCCGGATGTAGTTTCTCTTTCAGTCCTTCTATTGCAGACTCAATCAACGAGAATAGTTCCAGTACCTCTTCGGCTCTTAAATCTGACAGATTATCAATGTGTCTGTTGGGTACCACCATCAGATGGCCGTTATTGTAAGGGAAACGGTTAAGAATTACGTATCCGGCCCTGCTTCTAAGAACGACCAGATTTTTTCTATCCTTTTTCTCCTTCCCGACTCGGCAGAAAAGGCAGGACTTGTCTTTATTTGGTTGAATTACGTATCCCTTGCGCCATGGTGCCCATAAAACCCCAGGTTTTTTGTTCATTTATTTAATTCCCCTTTTGTAAAGGGGTGTCTGCGTTAGCAGACGGGGTATTCCCTTGTTCATCCCTTTTGGCTGATGACCGGATTTTTCAGGATACCTAACCCTTCAATTTCTACTTCCACCGTATCCCCGTGGTTTAGAAAGACCGGTGGCTTGCGGACAAAACCCACTCCTGACGGCGTGCCGGTCATAATCAGGGTTTCCGGCAGTAACGTCATCTGGTTAGATAGATAACTGACAATTCGCGGAACGTTAAAAATAAGGTCTTTGGTTTTGCCGTCCTGCATTACCTTGCCGTTCAGACGTGTTTGAACCCTTAGATTTGACGGGTCAAGAGAGGTTTCAATTATTGGACCGATTGGCGCAAAGGTATCAAAAGACTTTCCCCTGGCCCATTGCTTGTCCAATTTTATTTGACAGTCCCGGGCAGAAACATCATTTCCGCAAGTGTAACCGAAGACATAATCCAGCGCCTTGTCTTCCGGAACGTCTTTGGCGGTCTTGCCGATTACGATGGTCAATTCCGCTTCATAGTCAACTTCTGAGGGAGCTTCCGCGGGTAAGATAATCGGTTGAAGGTGTCCGGTAAGGCTGGTGGTTGCTTTAAAAAAAATTATCGGTGCCGGCGGCAGTTCCACCTGGCTTTCGTTGGCGTGCTCCAGGTAATTCAGTCCTAATGCAATGATATTCGGCGGTCTTACCGGCGGCAGGAATTTTGTTACCTGGGAAAGAGGCATGGTGACACCGGTTTCCTGTGCCGGACCCGAAAGGGGAGAGAGGTTAAGCAGAAAGACGGAGTCTTCTTTCAGAACCCCAAAACTTCCGCCAGCCTCTGTTTTCGGCCCAGACACCCTTAAATACTTCATCCATATAAATTATACTACAGAAGTAGGGGAAAGGTCAACC
>CAZVUE010000012.1:0-13852 GCA_964630335.1 uncultured bacterium
CAAAATATACTACAGCTCTTGTGTTTTTGTCAAATGTTGGGTAAAATAAAGGTTTTGCCACCTTAGCTCAGCGGTAGAGCAGGGCATTCGTTTCTTTTCGTATCTTTTTGTACCTCTTATTAGCACAATTTCAGCACAAATTTTACCTACCAATAATTTGTATCGCAGGGTATACCGAAGTTGACATCTTTTTTACTTTGTGCTATTATTTTACCAAAGAGTAAAAATGGATAAAATAGTAAAAATTGCCACGGAAAGAATATCGGAACAAGATATAGCCGGTTCTTTATCCGCAAGGCTCAAGGAACTTCTTCCGGATATGAAGGTGGAAAAAGTTGAAACTTCCACTACCGGAAGTCTTTGTGATATTAGTCTTAAAGTCCGGATTGGCAATTCTTCTAAGCGGTTGTGCTGTGAAATAAAATCTAAAGGAGAACCGGTATATCTTTATCAGGCTATCGGTAAACTAAATCAATCGCCAGAAGTAAAAAAGGGTGCTTATCCGGTGATAATCACTCCTTTCATTTCTGAGCAAGGCCGAAAAGTTTGTAAAGATGCGGGGTTTGGGTACATTGACTTGAGCGGAAATGTTTTTTTAAAGTTCGGTTCTGTTTACATCGAAAAGAGTTCCGATAACAAATCTTCTTTTAAAACAAAGGGGGCCCTATCTGCAAATATTTTTGCCCGAAAATCTTCCCGGATACTCAGGGTTATGTTGGAAAATCCGAAAAATTCCTGGAACTTCTCCACTCTTTCCAGGGAAGTAAAGGTAAACATCCGCCGGGCCTTTGAAGTGGTCAAGGTTCTTAACGAAAAAGGTTTTATAGATAAACAAAGGGGTGCTATAAAACTGACAAAGCCGGGAGAGTTGCTCAATTATTGGGCGGAAAATTACGATTTCCAGCGGAATAAACTCAATACTTATTTTTCTTTTACCCGCACCTTTGAAGAATTCAAGAAAAATCTCGTTGAAATTTCAAAAAAAGAGAACCTTCAATATGCTTTAACTCTTCACAGTGGTGCAAGTCTTGTGGCTCCGTTTGTAAGGTTTAAAGATACTGACCTGTATATTCAAGGAGATATCGGAAAATGGGCAGAACTTTTGAATTTAAAACCGGTGGAATTTGGAGGCACCGTAAACCTGATGACTCCCTATGATGACGGAGTATTTTATCGGAAACAGGAGATAGAAGGGGCCTTTGTAGTCTGCAATACCCAACTCTATCTTGACCTGATTAAGTATCCTGCCCGGGGCAGCGAACAGGCGGAATTTTTGAGAAAACAGAAGATGGGATTTTAGGAGACTTATGCCAGAAAGAAAGGATAAGACAGCGCTCCTTTATGGTTGTGAACGAAACTATTCAAAAAACCGGGGTATGAAATGACAGGTTTTAGCAAAAAGGACGAGGTTGGATTGGGTTTCTACAAAAGAGAAGAATGGCAGAGGCTTCTTGAAACCGCTGTTGACCGGGACATCCTTGAAGACACTTATGACGAGTGGTTGGCGGTTTTTACTGCCGAAACACGCGCAGGGTTCATCGCCGAAAAATTAAGAACCGAAGGTGGTGAGGCATTGTAATTTACCTAATTCCCGATTTTTGAAAATCTGGAGACCGTTGCGGTACAATAGTTGCGCCACCTTAGCTCAGCGGTAGAGCAGGGCATTCGTAATGCTCAGGTCCGCGGTCCAAATCCGCGAGGTGGCTCTTCTCAAAATCATTGATATTATTAGGTTTCCGGCGATTTACTGTTTTTGCCACTTTTCCCCAAAACTTCATTTTGTGACCAAATTGTGACCATCTCCTTTTCGAAATGGTCAACCCACCTCTTCTGGTATAAAGGGCACATCAAAGATAAAACTAAATTGCGACGGCACGGTGGGATTGTAAGTGGTCTAAGTTATTATGGAGCAGTCCAGAGTCTTTAATCTATAAAGCTATAAAATGCTATAAAAACTGCCTTTTTATAGGTCAAACCCTTGATATTCGTTATTCTTGTTCAGTTATAAAAGAAAAAAGGGAAGGGTAACAAAAAATATTTTTTATTAGGTTTTCAGTATCTTTTTATGGTAAAATCAAGTAGCAAATCTATGTAAAACAAGTTTGTGACCAAATTGTGACTACCTGAGGGTTAAATCTAATGAAATTGGATGAAGTCCTGTGAAAGGAAGAACCTTTTGAAAACTATTACTACACCTTGTTTTTCAGCGTCTGTGTTGGCTTTCTATGTTTAACCTGTTTCGGATTCCTAATCCCTGTGCCGGAGGTTCAAATCCTCTCAGGCGCACTGACAGGCTTCCTGATAAAGAGAGGATTTGAAGGGAGCGAAGTCAGGAATTGCGACGAATAGGTAGCAATTCCAGCGAATGGCCGACCCTGAGCGTAGTGGGAGCGAAGGGCGCCAAATCCTCTCAGGCGCACCTCATCCTCTAAGCACGTTGTCATTGCGAGGCGTATTTTGCCGTGGCAATCCAGGGATTTTAAGAACGAGATTGCTTCGCGAATTTCGCTCGCAATGACGAAGGGCGCAGGAATTCTCTCAGGCGCACGTATCCAAATGTGATTCAGTGGAAAGGAGAGCGTATGAATGTTCTCAAGAAAACGAAGCGTAGGGATGTTATAAGTATAGGTGTTTTTATTGCGGTCTGTATTGTGGTCGGATTCTCAATGGTACCTTTGAGGATATGCTATTTGAAACAAAGATTTTTTCATGCGGGCATAGCAAATGAACAAGCAAGAATTCTTCAGAATTTAATCAACATGAATAATAAGCGAGCGGTTAATATAATAAAGGAATTCGCATCTATGACCCCTTTGGTTAGTTTTGATGAACGGCAACGCATTGCTTTGGTAGTCGATTTCCAAAATGGACCCGTTTATAATGCAATGCCAAGCGGAATTGGTCCTGGGTCGTCATGCACTTTTGACCAAGGCGGAAATCTTATTACATTTGAATCTATTACTCCTACTCCTTTTTATTCCGATGGCAAAATAGTCATTTGGGGGTTAAAAGTTAAAGATAAGAATGAATATTATAAACATAGTATTACCATCTTGGAAGATGGAGGAGTAATGTTTGGTTTTGCGCCGGTCATTAAAGGTGAAATAGATGATTTTTTAAAAAATAGTCATTGGCCAGAAAGTTGGAGTAGAGAAATTGTCACAAGATCGTCACCTTTTAAAGTTACCAAAATCAAAACTTATCCAATACACACTGACCAATTAAGATAGTTTATTTAATCCTTGAGGGAAGGGAAGAATAATATTCCTTCAAGAAAAATATACTTAAAAGTTGTGATTTAAAATTGGTATGTGGTACAATAATCTGAAATTAAGGAGCGAGGGATGGAACAAGTATTGATAGGAGAAGAGAAATACGCTGGTTGTTATGTAACAATTGAAGATTTTGATAAGCCAGTTGTCATCTCTTACGGTAAAGACCCACAGAAGGTATATGAAGACACTGTAAACAGGGGTTATCCTGAACCAGTGATTATATTCGTTCCCGATAGAGAAGCGGTGCAGATATATTAGAAATGAACCTTTCAAATATCCCCTTCACAAAATTAAGCCCTGGTGATATTCCACGTCTATTTCCGACCGCAACAAATTTCATCTTTTGGTCAAACCTGGTACAGTTGTGACCAAATTGTGACTACCTGAGGGTTAAATCGGATGGAATTGGGTGGAATGCTGTGAAGAACAGAATTATTTAAAACTGTTGCTACGTCTTGTATCTCTGCTTCTCTGTTGAAATTCCAGGATTGACCTGTCCGGCATTCGTAATGCTCAGGTCCGCGGTTCAAATCCGCGAGGTGGCTCCAGTGTAATACTTCAGGATTTGAACCAGGGATGTGTGAAGGGAAAGTTCCCTTCACGTCTGGGGGAGAAAATTAAGAGGGGGCCTGCCCCCTCTTAAAACAAGCGGAGGCATCGATTCGGGTTGTAGCGACCAAGCTAAACCCGTGATGCCGAGGCGCAGTGTTCAATTTCCGCGAGGTGGCTCTACAATTGACCCGAGAGGGAGGGACAGGGTATAATGATAGGGTCAAAAAGAGGTAAATAATGAAGATTCATCCTAACGCCATCGTGGGTTCCCGGGTTAAATTAGGGAAGGATGTAGTAGTCGGACCGGGTGCAATCATAGAGGGTGAGGTTGAGGTTGGTGACGAAACCGAGGTGGGACCTTATGCGGTCATCACCGGGAACATATCTATCGGCAGGCAATGTCGTATTTTTACCGGCGCGGTCATCGGAAGTCCTCCCCAGGACCTTAAGTACCGGGGTGAGAAGAGTTTTATCCGGATTGGCGACCGGAACACTATCCGGGAATACGTAACGATTAATCCGGCTACCGAAGAAGGCGGGTCTACCTCGGTGGGTTCGGATAATCTGATTATGGCGTATAGCCATATTGCGCACAATTGCGTTATCGCTGATTCCACCGTTCTGGCTAATAACGCCACCCTGGCAGGACATGTTACGATAGAAAAGAACGTAATCTTGGGCGGTTTTTGTGGCGTCCACCAGTTTTGCCGGCTCGGCTCTTTTGCCATCGTGGGCGGATTTTCCAAGGTTACCCGGGATGTCATACCCTACAGCCTATCCGACGGCCGCCCGGCCCGGGTATACTGGCTTAACCGGCTCGGCCTGAAACGGCAGAAGTTTTCTCACGAAGCATTAGCCGGGTTGGAGAAAGCGTTCCGGCTTCTTTTGCGGAGCCATCTGAACCTTACCCAGGCGGTAAGCAGAATTAAAGCCGAGGTTCCTCCTACTCCTGAAGTGGCCCACCTCCTTGAATTTATTGCCCTTTCCGAGCGCGGTCTTGCCCTGAGCCGAAGATGCAAAAAATCGGATTGATTGCCGGTAACGGAACTCTCCCCCTTCTTTTTCTGAATAAAGCCAGGGAGAAGGGTTACCAGGTATATACCTTAGCGATTGAACGGGAGGCTGAATCTAAGGTTGTGTCCCTTTCTGAAAAGAGCCTTCTCCTGCCGGCCGGGAAGTTAAGTACCGGAACAAATTTTTTTGCCGAAAACGGTATTAAAGAAGCGGTGATGTTAGGTCAGGTACGCCATATCCGGCTTCTCCGGGAAAGGAACCTTGACCCGGCCTGGCTGGAGACTCTGGCCCGGATTCCGGACAAGAGAACCAGTACCGTTCTTAAAGCCATCGCGGACCACTTTGAAAATAAAGGCGTCAAACTTTTGCCGTCGAACTTCCTTTTAGATGATCTTTTCCTGTCCCCCAAAACAATTGTGGGACCCATCCTGTCCGAGGCGGAAGAGAAAGACGTTGCCTTAGGTAGAAAGGTGGCTGAGACCTTGAGTTCTCTTGATGTCGGATTAACGGTGGCGGTAAAAGACGGAGTGGTTCTTGCGGTGGAAGCGATTGAAGGCACCGATCTGACTATCTCGCGGGCAGGCAGGTTTACTAAAGGGATGGTGGTAGTTAAGGTGATCCGGCCCAATCAGGATATGCGTTTTGATTTACCGGTAATCGGTTCCCGAACGATTAGAACGTTAGCCAGGTTTTCCGGTCGGGTTTTAGCGGTATCCAGCGGGACGTTTGTTTTAGAAAAAGAGCTGGTCTTTGAAATGTGTCAGCGCTACCGGATTACCCTCGGTATCTTTCAGTCCCTGCCCTTACAGATTCAACTGTAAGGGGACCCGCCTACCATAAGGAGGGAACAAACTTGTACGGGAGAGCGGCTGAAGCACCGTAGAAACCGCCGCTATGCTGGCCGGTTTGGTTATTCTTCCATTCAAAGGGAGCGCCTTCCCGGCGTTCATTAAGGGTGTGGGTGGCCAGGGCGTCAAAGACCCCCCGGGCAAGCCGGGGGTCGATTTTTGACAGGGCAAAGATATACCAGCCGGCAGCAAATGCCCAGTATCCCCCATTTTGATAATCTCCTAATGCGGATAACGCCTTTTCCCAGGCAGTACTCTCCGAAAAGTCTTCGCCTTCCGGTATATATCTTACGTAACCGTCTTCATCGACACTTCGTTTTTCCAGGTACCCCCGGGAAATAACGGAAAGGGCGGTTTGAAGTTCGTTCTTTTCCAGAATGTTCAGATAGACGGCAAATAAAGTCCCTATTACGTCGTATTCCCTCCCGGTTTCGGTGGCGGAGAAGAGCCAGCCGTTTCCGTCCCAGAAGACTTTGCGGATATTCTTCTGGAGCGTCTTTGCAGTTTCTAAGTAATGTTTCGCCCTGGTTCTGTCCCCGGCCTTTTCCAACAGTTCCTTTAGCATCAGGGCTGCCTGATAGCGAAGGAGAGAAGGAAAGAGCAGAAGTCCGCTTTTGGTTATGGTGTCACAGAACCCCCAGTCAACCGTGTGACGGTCCCGCTCACTGAAACAGAGTTGGGTTCCCGGGTCGATGTGGTAACTTTCGAAAGCAAGGCATAGCCTTTCCCACAAAGGGATGCCCCGAAGATGTTCTTTTAAGATTTTTGTCCCGCCGGCCATGCGGAAATACTGATGGACCATCTCAATGAAAAAGTACTGGTCGTCGTGAGGGGGAAAGAACCCGTAGGTGCCGTCACCCTGATTTTCACCTGAAAGATGAGTACCCGGGAAGAAGACCGGACTTCCGTCAAAATTGATGTGGTCTGGTATCGCGTTGGCAGGAACGACCAGGCCGTTTTCCAGTTTTCGTTCTACTTCGTTCTGCCGGGAGCCGACCAGTTCTATCCAGCCTTTAATCTCCTCAGGCTTTACGAAACCGCTCTCCGCAATATAGACCGCGTCCCTTATCCAGAATCCCTTGTATTTCATATCACCGGAAGGTGCGTAGAGAGTGTAGGATTTCCCTTCTATTTCCGTTACCACCTTACATTTTTCGACCACCCGACGGGTATGTTCTTCAAAGAAGTTTACCTTCCCCTTGAAGAGACCGCCCTCTCCGCAAAACCGGTTGAAAGATTCGTGCCCCATTCGTAAACTTCCGTCCGGTTCGATGAAAGCCATATAGCCGGCTTGAGAAACCGGTCCGTATTCCGGCCGGTGGCCGTCAGCCACCAGGGTATGCCACAAAAGGTGGGCCGTGAAGCCAATTTTCCGTGACTGGAGTGACTGGAGTTCGTATTCTAATTGTTCGACTCTTTCTTCATCGTTCAGGTGGCCCCAGCCGGTTTCTGTAGCTAAGAGCGGTTTACGGTTTTTATTGGCAAATTTTACGCATTTGTCAAGAAATTTTCCAAACTTATCCTTATCCTTGACCCAGGCGTTCCTTGCCCAGTAAGGATGGATAGTTATGACGTCGGAAACAGGTTCTATTGCCTGAATGTCTTCGTCAGAAGGCGCCACACCGATGCCAAGAGGGGCATTCGGCTGGAACTTTTTGCAGAAGTAGTAGAGGTCCCGGAGCCACTCAAAGACCAGCCCCTTTTCTTCGCCGGAAGTGGCGATGGAAAAGGGTTCGTTACAGAGGTCCCAGAGCAAGACCCGGCTGTCCTTAGCATGGATACCAACGGACGCTTTCAGATAGGAATAGAAGTAGTCCTGATAAAGGACCGGGGACGCCTTCCAGTTTTTTATCTGTTCCAAGGATATTCCCCCAAAGTCAGGAAAACTGTGCCAGCCGTTGAAAAGTACCGGGATAGCCTTTAATTCGTAACGTTTGGTTATTTCTAAGAACGTTTCCAGATTATATTTAAACTTTTCGCTGTCGCGTAAGAAAGCATCCCATGAGAGCCAGATGCGCAGGGCGTTGATTCTCGGGAAATACTTCTTTCCCAGCGCAATCTCGTTTTCAATCACCGCCGGGTTGAAGAAATTCCAGATTTCGCATCCGCTGCTGCCGTAACTTGGCTGATAATTGAACCCGCGGATATTAGTATAGGAGGTGTTTTCTAAGATTACCATATGAAATATTTTTCCCTTTCTGCAAACCTAAAGGTTTGCCCTACGTTAGCATTGGACTGATGTAGGGCAAGGCTTCAGCCTTGCTATCTCCTGTTTGCATTTTTTATCTAAGGCCGGCCTGGAGCCAGGTAGGTGAAACCCATAGCAAGAAGGCGTTCCCGGGGGAGAAAATTCCGGCCGTCAAAGATGACCGGCTGTGCCAGAAGAGACTTGAGCCGGGAGAACTTAAGTTTTTGAAACTGAGGCCAATCGGTCAGGATGAGAAGAGCATCTGCACCCTCCGCGGCGGAATAAGGGGAGGCACAGAGGGTGATTTCCGGCAAGCATGCTTTTGCGTTCGGTCCGGCTGCCGGGTCATAGGCTTTAATCTTACTGCCTTCTTTGAGGAGTAATCGGATAAGATGCAGCGAGGGGCTTTCCCGGATGTCGTCAGTATCTGCTTTGAAGGCTAAACCAAGGACCGCTAAGGTCTTGCCTTTTAAGTTCCAGACACCTTTCTTGAGCCTGTCCAGAGCCAGGTTTTTCTGTTCCTGGTTCGTTTCGGAAGCGGATTTTAAAATTTTGAAGTCGTAGCCGATGCTCCGGCAAAGGTGCAGGAAAGCAGACACGTCCTTGGGAAAACAACTCCCGCCGTAGCCGATGCCGGCAGTGAGATGGGCTTTTCCGATACGCCTGTCCAGACCCATCCCTTCCGAAACCAGATTGACGTCAGCACCCACCTTTTCGCAGATCTGGCTTAGGGCATTGATGTACGATATCTTTAAAGCCAAAAAGGAGTTGCTGGCGTGTTTAATAAGTTCGGCGCTCTTGATATCGGTAAAGAGGATGGTGGTAGCAGGTGATTTTATCCGGAATGGTTTATAAATTTCTTCCATTGTCCGGCGGGCTCGTTCCGTTTCCACACCAATGATGATACGGTCCGGTCGGAAGAAGTCATAAACCGCGGTTCCCTCTCTTAAAAATTCCGGGTTAGCGGCTAAATCAAAAGAGACACCGGTATTTCTCCTCGTCGTTTTCAGGGTATGCTTGACCCACTCTCCGGTCATCACCGGAACGGTGCTCTTTTCGACGATTAGTCGGTATCCGGTGAGGTACCGGGCAATCTCTGCGGTTACCTTCTCCACCGCAGAAAGGTCTGCTTCGCCGGTATCAAGGACCGGCGTGCCCACACAGATGAAAATAACCTGGGCAAACCTTACCGCATCTTTAATTTGGGTGGAAAAAGAGAGCCGTCTATTTTTCATTCCTTCAATTACCAGTTCTTGGAGGCCGGGTTCAAAGAAGGGAACTTTTCCGGAAAGGATGTTTTTTATTTTTTCCTTGTCCTGGTCAACCGCCAAGACCTGGTGGTTCATTCTGGCAAAACCCGCCGCAGTCACCAGACCCACGTGGCCGGCGCCGATTACAGCAATCTTTTTCATAATGTCATTCCCGTGTGTTGTAAACGGGAATCCAGAATGGTGTTTGGTTCCCCGCTTACCGCATGCGGGGATGACAAACAGTTCCCGTTTGTCATTTTTTCTTCCGCCGGTGTTTAGGTTTCTGACTTTCGGTATAGTAGGCGTTCAGTTTCGCCAGACGTTGTGCCACCCGGCCATTAACCGTGTTGGAAGGGTAGGTTTTGTTTGGTCGTAAGGTCCCGGCCGGAACTCCGGTCAGAATCTCGATGCCTTCGTCCACATTACTCACTGCCCAGATGTGGAACTTTTTATTGGCAATCGCCTCTACCACTTCTTCTTTGAGCATCAGGTTTTTAACGTTGGACCGGGGGATGATTACCCCCTGTTCTCCGGTCAGCCCTTTAATTTTGCAGACCCCAAAGAACCCTTCCACCTTTTCATTTACCCCGCCGATGGGCTGAATCTCTCCGTTCTGGTTTACCGAGCCGGTAACCGCAATCGCCTGGTTGACGGGCAGGTCAGACAGACTGGAGAGTAGACCGTAGAGTTCGGTACTTGAGGCGCTGTCCCCTTCCACCTCTTCGTAGGACTGCTCAAAACAGATGGAGGCAGAGAGGGTTAAGGGTTCGGTATGAGCGTAGCGCTGGCCTAAAAATCCGTTCAGGATGAGTACACCCTTGGTGTGAATTGGACCACCTAATTTGGTTTCACGTTCAATATCCAAAATCCCTTTTTTCCCCACAAAGGTACGCACGGTAATCCGGGAGGGTCGGCCGAAGGCATAATCGCCCAGGAAGATAACCGAAAGTCCGTTTACCTGACCGGTCACTTTACCCCGGTCATCCAGAAGGATTTGACCATCTTCAATCATTTCCCGGATCCGTTCTTCCAGGCGGTTGCTCCGGTAGACCTTTTCTTCCACCGCGCGCTTCACCTCCGCGGCGGTTACCGTTGTCTTCTGTTCGGTCTTTGCCCAGTGGTCGGCTTCTTCCAGAATATCCACGATGTACAGGAAACGGCTGGAGAGTTTCGTCTGGTCTTCCACTAAACGGCTGCCGTACTCCACCACGGCAGCGATGGCGGAACGGTGGAAAGGCAGGAGTTTTTTGTCCTGACAGTGCCGGCTGATAAAAGCCGCATATTTTTTTATTCCCTCTTTGTCCCGGTCCAGCCGGTAATCAAAGTCCGATTTGACCTTAAATAGTTTTCGGAAGTCTTCGTCCCAGGCGTAAAGGAGCTGATATATGTATGGGCTGCCGATGATAATTACCTTGGTGGCTAAGGGAATTGGTTCGGGCCGGCTGGTTGGGGTACTGATAAAGTGAAATTCTTCCCCTAAGTCTTCAATCTGAATCGTTTCGTTCTTCAGACACCGTTTGAGGGCTGACCAGGAAAAATATTTGGTAAACAGGTCGTTAGTCTGCAGGAGCAGGTATCCGCCGTTTGCCCGGTGGAGGGCGCCGGCTTTAATCATGGTAAAGTCGGTTACAAAGGAACCGAACTGAGGCCGATGTTCCTGCCGGCCAACCAGGTTCTGGTAAATAGGGTTAAGTTCCTTGACTACCGGAGCACCTTTGGTCTGGCTGTTATCAACCAAAAGGTTTACCTGGTAGGACGTAAAGGCCGGTTTTTGACCCGGAATTTTGATACCGGGCAGGATTTCAGATTCTTCTTTTTCCATGAAGTCCTGGATATTCTCCACCATCTCTTCCTGAATGCGTTCCAGGTGTTTGAGCACATCGGTCAGGTTGCTATACTTCTGACGCAACTCGTCAAAGTGTGGTTTCACCACAAAAAGTCCAGTCTGCCGCTCCAGTTGGTGGACTTTTTCCCGGGCTTCCTTTTCTAAATTCCGCACCTGACGCATTATCTCAGAGACTTCTGTGTAAAGTTTCTCCTGTTTTTTGCGGAAAAACTCTTTCTCGGTGGGCCCTAATTTTTCGTATTCGGATTCCGAGAGCGGTTTTCCTTCCTGCACCGGAAGGAGAGCCAGTCCGGTTGAGGTCTGTTTCAAACTGAAACCCTCGGTTTCCGCCTTTTTTTCCAACTCGGCAAGCAGTTTCTGTCGTTTCTCCTGTAGGGACTGCATAATCTGGTTGCGCGGTTCTTCATACTCTTTGCTCTCAAAGGCACGGGGTACTTCTACCTTTAAATCGTCAATCAGGGTATGAATATCCTTCTGAAAAGTCTTGCCCATACCGGGCGGCAGGCGTAAGGTGCGGGGCCGGTCCGGGTCTTCAAAATTATAGACGTAACACCAATCATCCGGCACCGGCTGTTTCTTCGCCAAGTCCCTGACGATGGTCTCCACCGAGGTGGTCCGGCCGGTTCCGGAAATTCCGGAGACGTAGATATTGAAACCGGAATTTTTAATCTCCAGGCCAAAATTGAGGGCACGTATCGCCCGGTTCTGGCCGATGATTCCTTCCAAAGGAGGAATTTTGGTGGTATCTTTATAAGGGCAGGCGGTTTCCGGACAGCCTGCCCTTACGTCTTTTGAACCTAACTCAAAGCGTTTTGCATTATTAGCCATAGCAGAAAATTGTACCAGAATCTGCCATAAAAAATCAAGGTCTGTGCTATAATTATGTTGGGGGCTGTGACAGTTCCTTAATATGGCGTTTATTAAATTTTTGGGGACCGCGGGTGCGCGGTTTGTAATGATTGAACAGATCCGCGCTTCCGGCGGCATCTGGCTCTCTTCCGGTTCCGAGAACATCATTCTGGACCCGGGTCCGGGTTCCCTGGTGCGGGCTACTTCCAGCCGACCCCGTCTAGAGCCTACCAAACTTACCGCGGTCATTCTTTCCCACAAGCACTTAGACCACTCCGGTGACGTCAACGTGATGATTGAGGCGATGACCTCTGGCGGTCACAAAAGACAGGGTGCGGTTTTTGCACCCCAGGACGTCTTCGGTCCTGACCCGGTTATCTTTAATTATCTTCGTTCGTTTCCGGCGCGGGTAGAGGTACTCGCCGAAGGGAAGGAATATGCGGTGGGTGAGATTACTTTTACCCCGGTCAAGAGGATGCTCCATCCGGTAGAGACCTACGGGTTTAGGTTCAATATAGCGGGCAAAAAAATATCTTTTATCACCGATACCGGCTATTTTTCTGGAATCGAAGACTTTTTCCCCGGTGATATCGTGGTTATCAACGTAGTTCTTGCCCAGCCAAAGCCGGAGATATTTCACCTGTCCTTGCCGGAAGTAGAAACAGTTTTGGCTAAGATAAAGCCTCAAAAAGCGATTCTCACCCACTTTGGCCGGACCGCCCTGGCGCTTAAACCCTGGGAAACAGCCGCAGAGATGAGTCAGCGTCTGGGTATAGAAGTAATCGCGGCCAGCGACGGCCTGAAGATAGAAATTCCCTGAAAATATTTTGACAGGGGTATTCAGGAAGTGGTATACTTTTCATCGCAATGTAGGGCAAGGCTTTAGCCTTGCTTCCCTATACGCAAACCTAAAGGTTTGCCCTACATTCTCGTAAAGATTGCGGAGGGAGAGATGAGAAAGTGGAGCAGAGATAAGGTTTTTCTGGTGGTTTTAGGTAGCGGACTACTTTTGAGTGGTTGCGCCTGGACATGGCCAATGAAGAAACAAACAACGCCGGCAAATTTGCCTCCTCGTGCGATATACGTGCCGCCCACCGAGCAAACGGTACCAGAGTTTTTTGCCTGTAATAAATGGGAAGACAAGGACAAGAATGGTAGAATCTCTGATGACGAATGGAAGGGGATAAAAAATGCCTTCCGCACCTCGGAAGATATAATGTTTGTGGCTTATGTCACCGCACCCATTGGCACAAAGGTCGCCTGCAAATTTCTTTCCCCGATGGGTGAAGCGGTTTATCAGGTTGAGGATGACGTGACGGTCTACAAGGAAACCAATATCTTCCAGCGCGGAACCGACAAGGTTAAGAATTGGATTGATAAAGGCGGACCGGGTCTCTGGGTTATGGAATGGTATGTAAACGGAGAACTGGCAAATCGCACCGAGGTTTCTTTGATTCAGTGAAGATTGATTACCTCCAGGCTCCATTAGAAATCTATCTCTCCCGGCTGGCTTCCGGAGACCCGGTACCCGGAGGCGGAAGTGCAGCCGCCCTTGTCCTTTCTCTTTCTGCCAGTCTTCTTTCGATGGTCGCCAATTTTACCATAGGTAAGAAGCGTTTTACCCAGTTTGAGCCGGAAGCAAAGGAGATTTTAGAGCGTACCGAGTCCATCAGAAAAGAAGCCTCAGGTTTGGTGGAAGAAGACAGTCGGGTCTATTTAAAGTACCGTCAGGCGGCCACGATGGATAAGACTGACCCCAGACGAACTCCAGCCTTGCTCCAGGCGGTCCGGGACGGGAACATCCTCCTTATGAAAATTACCAGTTTAACCCGGGAAGTTCTCCAATTGGCAAAACCTCTTTTAGAAAAGGGGAACCCTTATCTGGTAAGCGATGTTGCCTGTGCGGCTGCGCTGGCTCGTTCTGCCTATGAGTCGGCGGAGATGAATATTCTGATTAACTTTTCCGGTCAGCCGGGTCTGGAAGAAGAACCCGGAATAAAAGAGGATTTGAATAGAATTCGGGAAGCGGT
>CAZVUE010000013.1:0-13562 GCA_964630335.1 uncultured bacterium
CTGGTTAGGTGTTCATCTTCTTTGGTGGGACAGACAAAATCAATCTCCTTTTCTTTTAGAAAATCAAAGAATGGACCAGAGGAAAACCCCCGGTCAAACACAAGGATATCAATGGCACCTTCTCCTAATATCTTTAAGGTTGATTCTACCAGAAATTCACCTACCGTAGATTCATGTTGGTTTAGGGGTAAAATAATAGCGGCTACGACATAGTAGTCTTCACCATCTACCCTCTGAATAAAAACCAGTTTATAGCCTTTTTTCTTGATTACCTTACCGTCTTTCCGGTAGGTAATCTTACCGTAGTTTTGGTACTTTTTGTCTCCGGTAATCAGAAGCTTAACCGCATCCAAAGCATAGACTCCTTTCTTCCTGGGAAGGAATTTTTCACTCTTTAGAAGTAAGAGCCCTTCCTCAAATAATCTTTTGGTCTCACTTTCCGGAAGTCTTTCCAGTTCGTCGTAAAAGGCATTGATATTAACCGGAATATTTTTGCCTTCTTTATTTTTGACCGAAAAACCATCTTCAATTTCCGCAATGGTAAATCCTAATTCCTGCAGAGTATCGGTATCTTCAAGGAGTCGGCCTGGTAACTGATTGATGCTGGCAGATTCCACCACTGGCTTCAGGCACAGACAGTAGTGGAGAAACTTCCTGGGAATCTCCGGTCTTCTTTGCATTGGGCTTTTAATCTGCTCAAAGAGGTTTAATATTTTGGTTTGATAAAGGAAGCCGATAAAATCATCCAATCTGCCCCGGCCCCGCAAGAAAACATCGTCGTATTCCTTTTGCTTCAGTTTCCACAACACCTTTTCCTTGTCGTACGGAAACAGTCCCAGTTTTATTACTTTAACCTCTTTTTCTTTCCTCATCAATGCTTTCTCTTTTTCCTTATTTTCTGCTCGGGTTTGGTAAAAGAGGCCTTTTCAATCCGGGTGAGAGACTGAATAATCTCCTGGTTTAATCTTCTTAATTTGGTGAGAGAGGATTGATATTCTTTGTAGCGCTCAACCAAAGGAATAAAAAATGCCACTTCTTTTTTGGGTAGATATATCATTCTGGTTTTTCCTTTCTCTTTAGTGGAAAGGTACCAATAAGGACCGTGAGGCTTGCCCTTTTTACAACGGCAGTTGGGTTTCCCGCAGATATTAGCCAAACTCACTAAAGAATACGGCACCATCTGATAGGGACGGCCAAGTTTATATTCTAAGTAGTTGCGCTCCTTTTTAAGGTAGCCTAATTGTTGCCTGATTCTGCTGGATTCCATATATTCCGCTTGTAGATTATTTTATTTACTATTAGGATTTTAACATAAATAAAAACCGGTGTCAAATTTGGCGGGAGGGTATGGTATAATATAAGGTAGGGATTAGTCTTTCGGCTTAATCAGAAATTATTGTATGTTTATGTTGGGACGGGTGAATGCCGCCTAATACCGTTTTATTTCCAATTCCGCTTTCATTGCTGGCATATTCGCGAAGCAGAGCCTTCAATCTGATAGGTGGCACAGATAATTTCTTTCATCGCCCGGTTTATCGCTTTTCGTCCGGTTTCAATGTCATTGCCTGATTCTGCCAAGGCCTTTTCGTAAACCTGCCTGATTTCGGTGCCCACGTTAATCTTGGCGATACCGTTTTTAAACGCCTCCAGAACAAAGGATTTCTGAACTCCGGAACCGCCGTGCAATACAAGGGGGATGCCGGTGGCGTCTCTTAATCTTTTTAGGTATTCAATGTCAATTTTTGCCTGTACCTTTGGCTGGTCCTTCGCCAGACCGGAGATGGCTCCGTGGATGGAGCCGACCGAAACTGAAAGCCAGTCCACGCCGGTCTCCTTGACAAACCTTACCGCCTCTTCCGGTTTGGTAAACCCAATCTTGCGGGTAAATATTTTCTCGTAATCCGGCAGCGGTCCGGATTCGTGCCCCAGGACAGACCCTAATTCTGCCTCTACCAGGACCCCTTTGGGGTGAGCCATCTGAACCACTTCCCGGACCACCCGGATATTCTCCGCCAAAGGAAGCCTGGAGCCGTCAACCATTACCGAGTGGTAACCGCAGGAGATTCCTTCCGCAATCAGGGATTTCCAGTCAACCTGCAGTTTGTCCTCGTCAATAACCGGGATGTGGTCAAGATGGAGACTGACTAATTTGGGGTCAGCCACGCGTTTATACTCCTCTGCTACCGCAGCGATACTCTTGGCACCGAACTTTACAAAGTCAATCCTGGAGACTTCCACCATCCCGTATACGTTTGTTTCTGTTAAGGTATCGGTGATGGCTTTCACCATCGGCAGATACGCCACGTTGAATGCGGGAACCACAATACCGGCCGAAACCGCCGCCTCCATTACCTTTTTCAGATTATCCATCTTTCTCCCGTTTGTCCGCATCATTTTTAAATATTTTAATACAAACACATTGTAGGGGCTCAATTTATTGGGCCCGAGAAATATCGGGTTTGATAAATCAAACCCCTACCTTCATTTATATTGGTTAAGATTTCCAGGTATCTCTCAAATAAGCCACCCGGCAGGTGTCCTCTAAAATCTCGGCTAAGTCAAATGCTTCCCGGAGGGTTTTCCCTACGGTTACCACGCCGTGTGTTTTTATTACCACCGCCCGGCAGACCTCTTCGCCTAAAAGGTCCACTCCGGTAATCTTTTCCGGCAGTTTTTTGACTGTGGCGGAGACCGATTTCGCCAATTCTATTGCGCCCGGCCTGGTCTCCGGCACAACCGGTACCGGTCCTAAGAGGTACCGAGCCTCCACCGTAATCAGGTCTATCTTATCAACCAGAAAGGAAAGGGCAACCGCGTATGGTGCGTGGACGTGGAGAATAGCGGAGACATCAGGATGTTTTTCGTAAATGAAGGTATGCATCGGAGTTTCAATCGCGGGTCTTCCTTTGGAAAGGGGATTACCGCCGAGGTCAACCACCACTACTTCTTCCGCCTTCAGTTCCCGCATATTGGCTAAAGCCGGAGTAATGTAGATCCGGTCTCCGACCTTGCAACTCATATTGCCGCCGACCCCGGGCGTCAGCCTGCGTTCGTAAGTCAACCTTACGTACCGTGCAACCTCTTCTTGATAAGAATTATCAACCGTCATAGTTCCCCTACACCTTATTTTGTCATTCCCGCATGTATAAAGCGGGAATCTTGTATTTAACAACTGGATTCCGGTTTTAAGCATGCCGGAATGACACCTTTTTTGGTTGACACTACCTTATCCTAAGATGGCGCCGCCGCTGACGTTGAGCGCCTGGCCGGTTAAGTAATCGGAATCAGCGGACGCCAAAAATAACGCTACTTTTGCCACGTCTTCCGGCGTAGCCAGTCTGCCTAAGGGTATTTTGCTGATAAGATACTTTTTCACCTCTGTTGGTTTAATATTATATTTTTTGGCGTATGGTTCAATCTGGCTATCCCACATAGGGGTGAAAACCACGCCCGGGCAGACGGCGTTTACGTTGATGCCAAAAGGAGCAAACTCCAGAGCCAGGCTCTGAGTCAGACCGATGATGCCGAACTTGGAGGCGCAGTAGGCTGCGTAACAGGAGTTGGCTTGCTTGCCGGACTGGGAACTCATATTGATAATCTTCCCCTTTTTTTGTTTTATCATATGGGGAAGGACCTCCTGGCAACAGAAGAATGTTCCGGCCAGGTTTATGTTCAGGGTTTTCTCCCAGGTTTCGTCGGTCGTCTCCAGAAAGGGAACGATTACGGAAATCCCGGCGTTATTCACCAGAATATCAATCCGGCTGAATTTTTCAACCACTTTCTGTACCATTTCTTTGACCTCTTTACGGGAACTTACGTCTACCTTGACCGGTAAAGATTCCCCTCCGGATTGAACGATTTGGGAAGCGGTCATTTTTGCCTCTTCCAGGTTGAGGTCAGCAATGACAATGTTTGCGCCTTCTTTCGCAAATTCCAGAGCAATCGCCTTTCCGATTCCCGAAGCACCACCGGTCACAATGGCAGACCTATCTTTTAACTTCATACAAGGAAGTATTCTTCGGTATAATACTCTTCGTAAACCATAGTCTTAGGGGTTGTTTAACAACCCCTTATCTTTTCGGTAGAGATATGGTTCGCCTAAGTTAAGAATTAAGGAATTAAGATGGGGTGCTTTACTTTTGAATTCGTAAGGGTCGGCGTCATTGCAGGCAAACATACCGTAGTGGTTGGGCACGACTATTTTGGGCTTGATCTTTTCGACTAATTTTATGGAGTCGTTAATATTCATATTGCCGTATTTGCCGTTGATGCAGGTGAACATTATGTCAATCTGATAGTCTGCCACATACTCCAGGAACCGGGTATAGTCAGTATCTCCGGTGAAGTAGAGATTGATATTATTATCCAGGAAAAGGATGAACCCTTCACTGTCCAGAACAGCCTCTTCGTTGGGAATACAGAATGTCCCTTTAATCTTTATCCCGGAGAATTCCTTTTCTTCTCCCACATCCAAGCGGACGAAAGAATTCTTCTTGACCCCTGATTGTAAAAAAGTTTCAAAGGTGGTTCGCGGACCGATAAAGGTTATCGCATCTTTGTTCCGGATGCCTTTAATCGTAACCGGGTCAGCGTGGTCAAGGTGGTTGTGGGTACATAAAAAGAGGTCGCAGGCCAGTTCTTCCGACAATATTGGTGCCGGAACCATTCGGGCAAAGTCCTCGCTTATTTGCCGGGCACTGTCCGAAAGGTACGGGTCGATGCAGATAATTTTTTTGCTGGTTTTGACGATATAACCTGCCTGGCCTATCCACCAGATGCCAACTTCGTTGGTGCCAATCTTTTGTTCCCGAATTTGCGCCATTTTATTCATGGTTTTAGCAAGACCTTTAACGCCTTTCTCTCTTTCAGTAATTGAATCCCCCGGTGAAAATCAGTCAGGAGAAGCCGGTGAGTGATAATCGCGCCGGGGTTAATTAACCTTTTACTCAGCAATGCTAAAGCAATTTCCATGTGCTTGGCGGTACTGTCCGAGGCGCCGCTTAAAAAGATTTCGTTGTAATGGATAAGCCGGCTGTCCATCTGAAGCGTGGAAGACCCCTTGGGTAGGCTGGCAAAGAGATTAACCATTCCACCTTTTTTAACCATATAAAAAGCCTGTTCCTGGGCAGACGCTTCCGGTGCGGTGACAATTACGACATCTGCTCCCAGACCATTGGTAAGGCGTTTTACCGTCTCAACCGGTTCGGTGGTCGTTACGTCAATGACTGCATCTGCGCCAAAATTCTTTGCCAGGGTCAGGCGCGCTTTTGAACGCTGGGTAACGATTATCTTTTCCGCTCCGTTTGCCCGGGCGAGTTGGGTGTGGATTGCTCCCATCGGACCGGCACCAATCACTACCACGGTATCGCCTGATTTTACTCCGGCGAGAGTTTGAGCATTTACCGCACAACTTATCGGTTCTGCAAGACAGGCTTCTTCGCCCAGACCATTGGGTACTTTGACTACAAAGCCTCCGGAGATACCCCTGGCCGGAATGGCGAGAAATTCCGCAAAGGCTCCCGGGTAGTCGTAACTGATTGGGGTCAGTTGGGAACAACGGTTGGTTTGGCCCAACTGGCAAAAATTACATTTACCGCAGGAGATGCTGGTTGCCATGGTAACCCGGTTTCCCACCTGAAAAGACTTTACTTCAGGCGTAACACTGACTACCTTGCCTACAAATTCGTGGCCCATGGTCTGGGGAGGTTTGATGCGCGGGTTTCCTTGGTAATAGGCTTTAAAGTCCGTACCGCAGATGGCACAGCATTCAATCTTTACCAGTATCCCCCCGGGCTCAACCTCCGGAGCAGGAATCTCCTCAATTCTGATATCTTCCGGACCGTAGTATCTGACTGCCTTCATAAGAGAGTAAGCCTTCTTCCTTAAGGATGTTTCTAACGCTTAATTTTTGAAACTTGGTTAAGGTCTGAAATGGCAGGGAGAGATATTCTTCGCAAAGTCCCAGTACAGAACAGGTATATTTTAAACCCGCCAGCCAGAAGTCACCGACAAGGGAGATTGTCCTCAACCTGGTTACTTTATGTTGTAACTTTTTTATCTTTTCCGCGTTTCCACGTTTCGCTTCTTTGCATAAACTTACAAGCAATTCCGGTAAGTAATTCCCTATACCAGTGACACAGCCATCTGCTCCCATCAGCATTCCTACTCCAAAAAGTTCCTCGGCACCGATCAAAATCCGAAAAGAATTATTTTTATCTTTCAGGAAGACCTCTTTCTGGAATTGTTCCCAGTCCCCGGAACTGTCTTTAAGGCCGATAACATTGTCTATCTCCATAATTTCCTTAACGGTAGATAGGTCAATATTAGTATGAGTACACTGGGGAATGTTATAGACCATCACCGGGACCGAGGCATATCGGGCCGACAGTTCTACATGTCTTACTATCTCTTCCTGGGTATTGGAGCTGAGATAATAGGGTGGTGTTACTACCAATATGTCAGCGCCATTATCTTCAGCTATCTTGATATTTTCTTTAACCCTCTCTGTACTGGTGTCCATGACACCCACGTAAAGCGGTGTATCTTCACCGGTAAATTTCCTGGCGGTACGAATAATTTTAGACCGGTCGTTCGGGACAAAGCACGGGCCTTCACCAGTAGTACCCAGTACAAATATACCGTGCACTCCACCTGCAATGCAATGGCTTATAATCGTTTCCAATCCTTTCTGGTCTATGCGGCCGTCGCTTTTCAGGGGTGTGATAAGTGCTACCACAACTCCAGTGCCATATTTTTCTTTTTGTACCACTGTTTTACCTCCTTGTTAATCAATACCTGCGTATTTCCGCCAGGCATCAATAAAAACCATGAAACGATTCCAAGTAACATCATCATCGTAGAAGTAGATGGAGGCATTCAAGATAAAACCCCGAGGTCCCAGAGTTTCAATGGCAGTTTTTACTGCCTCCTCAATTTCTTTATCGCTCCCTCTCCCCACAGTTACACAAGCATTAACTCCACCCCAGATGCAGATTTTATTTTTGAGTGAGCTTTTGACTGCAATCAGGTTTTCACTTTTACGCGCCGCCAATGGATCCAGTCCTAAAAAGACATCTACATCCATCTCGCATAAGATATCTTTGTAGAGAGTATAACCTTCTGTCAGTAAATTACAGAATAGTGCACCACCATCGTGAACCTGCTTGGCAATCTCCTGGATTCTAGGGACAAGAATATTTTTATAACGCTCACGTCCCCAGTAATCAGGGGTCTCATACCAGCCGCGATATTGAATCACATCCGGTCTGGATTCCAGAACCATCTCAATGCTCTGCTTATTATAATTCTGAATTATGTCGTAAAATCGAGATATATAATCTTGGTTTTCCACCATAGCACAGCAAAAATCTTCAATCAGGCATACCCACATAAACCAGTCGCCAATAGAAACCCGTCTGGCCTGCGTAAGTAAATCCATATCCTTGGCTATCTTTTTTACCTTAAACGCATTCCGCAGCCATCTATCACGACGCTCACCAGCAGGAGGTTTTAGCAAATATTCAAATGCATCCAGGTCTTCAGGTCCCTTTACAAGCGGTACCTTATATCTACGCGTAAACCAGTCATCCATCATATCAATTTTATCAAACCGGTCTTTTGGTCTATGGGCATTGCCATCCCAATCAGGTAAAAATTTGTAATGAGTATAATGATACCAATCTTCAGTTTGCCGGACCTTTTGAATAAGTTTACCTGCCGGTGTTTCGTATTCAGCGCATAAAAGTGTAAAGGGGCTATCGGAATCTTTTTCCTTCCATTTCCGTACCGTAATATCCGGTGGCGGCTCAGGCACGGGAAGCCAGATATCAATCACCGGGTCAAGCCCAAGTCCTTTCATTATCTCTGCTCGCTCAAACTGATTAGACCACTGCATATCAGAAGGCGTTTCCATTATGGTACTGTGAAATAATTGTCCGAGTGGAATATGGTCTACTTCCTGGCGATGAATTGCCGTTAACATCCGTTCCCTTGACGACATCTCTGTTAACATAGTCATTCCTTCTTTTTACCAAATCGATACATCGTGGTGCCATTATAGGCATCCGACCCCATTTCTTTCAGGTACTCCTTAGCCTGTTTAATAATATCAAGCCCAACCATTTCATTCCAACTTTTGAAAAGCTTGGCTGTTACCGGTCCCATTTTCCCGTCGCCTAACTGCACGCCGTTAACCTTCACACACGGCATCATAGTAAAGGCGGTAGAGGTGAAAAACGCCTCGTCAGCAGTTATGGCGTCATAAGAATTAAGGTTGCACTCGATAACTTCAATCCCAAGTTCGGAAGCCAGTTTCATGGTGTACTTTCTGCGGATGCCCCGCAAAACATTACGTGGTTCGGGAGTAAGAAGCCTGCCTTTTTTGACGATAAAGAAGTTGGACCCGGTCCCTTCAGCAATGAATCCGTCAGGGTCTAATAATAAAGCCCAGGCCGTAGGGTCATTAACTAATGAAACCTCAAGATTAGCCATAAGATAGTGCAGCCTGCTCCTGTTTTTAATCTTCGGGTCTAACAGGTCTGCCGGAATTGTCCTCTGAGAAGGGATAACCGCATGAACTCCGCTGTCATAGAGGGGAGTAAGCGGAGCAATGGTCCATTTAAACGGGAAATCACTTATAATCACCGTGGGTTCAATTTTACCCCCAAACACATGGGCATACATAGAAAGCGGTCCCCGGCTTACATTTATCATAATACGATGTTCATCGGTTTTTCTGAACAGGTGGTTATTAGTTTTAATGGTTTTGTAGATTGCTTTTTCCATTTCTGCCGGGCTCATTTTTATAGGGATTTTCAATATCTTAATGCCATCGTACAGGCGTTCAATGTGTTCTTCCAGTTTAAATTGTACTCTATTGAAAGAGCGGGTCATATCAAAAACCATATCACCAAACATCAGGGCCGAATCAAAAATAGAGACCTTTGCTTCTTTCTCGGGTACAAACTGACCATTGATATAAACAACACGATTAGAACTCATAACGACCTTCCTTTCGCTTTCCTAATCCATCCTTAAACCACCATTTACCGCAATCGTCTCTCCCGTGATATAAGAAGCAGAATCCGAAACAAGAAATAGAACTGCACCAGATACATCTTCCGGCTGACCCAGACGACCCAGGGGTGTTTGTTTTTTAATAAACTCAAGGCTTTTTTTGGTAGAGAATTTCTCGTGTTGTTCCGTCAGAATTACTCCGGGAGCAACCGCATTGACCGTGATGCCAAACGGCGCAAGTTCCTTAGCCAATCCCTTAGTGAAAGCACTCAGCCCTCCCTTGGTGCTGGCATAGTGTGCTCCGCCAGGTCCACCACCGGTTCGTGCGGAAATAGAGGAAATATTTATGATTCTACCCCAGCCTTTTTCTTTCATACCCGGGATGACACACCTGCAACAGAGCATCGGCCCGGTGAGATTGATCGCCAGGGCTTTATTCCAGAGTTCCAGAGGCATCTCTTCAACGGCAGAAAGGGCTACCTGGGTTCCCGCATTGTTTACCAAAATGTCTATGGTGCCATCCAAGGCCTCTTTTGCTTTTGAAACCATTAATTCCACTTCTTCTTTTACCGCAATATCTGCCTTTAAAACCAGAGCCTTGCCTCCATTTCTTTGAATCCTTTCTGCCAGTTCTTTAGCCCTCTCTTCGCTACTCAAGTAGTTTACCACAACCACCGCACCATTTTCAGCCAATGCGGTTGAAATGGCTGCTCCAATTCCCCTGGCACCACCGGTAACCAGAGCAATCTTTCCTCTAAGATTAACCTTTATTAGCTGTCTTTCCATAGGTTCACCTCTTTTATCAGTTATCCTTTTTCATTTCGTTTCCACACATTCTACCAGGGATTCTTCAATTACCTGGATGCCTTCCAGTAAAGCCTCTTTGTTGATGCAAAGGGGTGGTGCAATCTTAAGAGTCCCACGTCCAGTCTGAAGCATCAGTAAACCTGATTCCATACAACGGATTGTTATGTCTCTGGCTAAGTTACAATTTAACTGTTTTGTCTTGGGGTCAAGCAGATAAATTGCCCAGACAAGCCCCTTGCCGTTGATGGAACCAACATGTTCCGGGAACCGGCGGCGAAGGCGTTCTAATGCCTGATATGCTACCGGCTCAAGCCTGACAGCGTTTTCAATGAATCCTTCATTTTTAATAGATTCAACGTTTGCCATGAGAGCAGCACAACATAGCGGATTACCGGTATGGGTACTGCTCATTTTTCCGGGTTCGGCTAAATCTAAAATTACCCCACGTCCTGCTACTGCGGACATAGGAAGCGATGAAGTCATACCTTTGCCCATACAGATTAAATCGGCTTCAACACCATAATGTTCAAACCCGAACCACTTTCCCGTCCGACCAAACCCTGCCTGAATCTCATCAAAAACAAGCAGGGTCTTGTGTCTCTTTGCCCAATCACGAAGTGCCTGTACATAGTCGCCAGGCATAAAGGCGACCGTCGGACCTTGATAGGTTTCTGTAATAACCCCGGCAAACATCTCTTCGTCTAAACCGTTATTACGCAATTGCTTTAGTCCCAGTTCAAGGCACTCTTGTCCGCATCTTTCATACTCTATCTTTCCCCAGGGACAACGGGCACATTCAGGAAATGGGATGTGATGAAATCCCCCTGGTTTTAGCCCCATCCATTCCTGCTGTTCTAAAAAGCCCCCGGCTGTTTGAGACCCCATAGTCCGTCCGTGAAACGAACCGTAGTATGAAAGGACATGAATCTTCTCTTTATTGATTTTTTGCCCGTGAAGACGCATTAGTTTCAGGGCGCACTCAACTGCCTCGGAACCGGTGGTCAATAAAAAGACCTTATTAAGATAAGATGGCAGGATTTTCAGCAATACCTTTACTGCCTGCAGCCTTATCTCCGATGGGTTACAGTAGTTATGCCACATCTTGTTATCAATCTGTCTTCGGATAGCCTCACCTATCTTCGGATGTGCATGCCCTGCATTTGTCAGAACAACTGACGAGGTAAAATCTATCCATTTGTTCCCATACCCATCCCAAACCTGAAAATCCTCAGCATGATTCCAGACTACCGGAGGCATTCCACTCATAGAACGTGGCTCTATCTTCCGCAGTTCCTCAATTAAAGGAATAGAGCCGGGGTGAGGGATTGCTGAAATTATTCTGCGATATGCAGTCTCTATTTTATGGAATTTATCCATCCTTTTCCTTAAAGCATCTCAACTAACTCGAGCAGATTTCCCTCCGGGTCACGGGCAAAAAAGAGCCTCGCTTTGCCGTCAGGTGAGGTTATTGGTTTGCTAAAAACCTCTAAGCCGGCATTGCAGAAAACCTTATAGGATTCGGAAGCGTCGGCCACGGTAAAGGCGACGTGGCGAATACCCCGGTCACAGAGGGTATTACGTTCCGGAAGGGGGGTAGGATGAGACTCATCCTTTAGTAGTTCAATCATAGAGCCATCAGGGGCGGAGAGTTTTATCATATGCAGACGCACGCCATTCAGGTGTTGAACCGTATCTATATACTCACCTTCCTCCCGGAAATCCTTCACCACCTTTAGTCCCATGACATCCCGCCAGAAATGCAGACATCTCTCCATATCGTGTACAACTATTCCCGCGTGTCTGGTTCCAAGTATCATTTTCTTATCCTCCTGCCCGTGCGATAAATCGCACCGCTACATCAACGACCGGTATGCCCGCACAACCTCAAAGGCATCATCAAAATTCTCTGGATTATACGTAAAGACTATACCGGTTGGAAAATCCCTTTTGGCTTTACCGCTGATAAGGTCATCCCGGGATGGTCTAATATTCGTAATCACTACTTTGTGTTCAGAACAAATCTTATAAATTCCATTTATATCCATTAAATGACCATCCCCGAAATCAAGTCCACGCAGGTCTCTTATCTTTAGCATTTTGGAGATAAGGTGCTCTCCATTACCACAGAAGTGTATGGAACCTGTGCCTATCTCGTGCAGCAGGCGTGCCATATGAGGCCTAACGAATTCCTCATACGTATCCGGTGAGAGCATAATTGAAGAATCATCACGGACCAGCAATCGGCCTGGAATCACGTATCCATGCTGTGTGTTGGCAAACGGGTCAATCCGGTCATGGGTGTGTCTTCGGAATATTTCCGAGACCACCAGCATCGCCTCTACGATTTTAGCAAGAAGCCTTTCCAATAAATCCGGAGTATCGGAAAAAGCATAGTAGATACTACTACCCCATAATTGTTCCGCCGTATCCATAGGACCCTGGAGGTCTGGCAGGGAAATCTGGATTGCATCCCGGCAGGGTGGGTATTCACTCAGTTTCTTTTTGTAGAATTCCAAAACGTCAATAGACCTTGACAACACCCCACCATCCAAATTGAACCCCTCATTAGAGTATACAATTTCCTCAATCGCCTGGATTGAGTCCAGGGGCTTCATCCAGGGATAATTATCCTCGTAGATCTCCCACTTACCACCCAAGATACTGGCTATCTGGACAGTACCATGGTTATTTCTGATTGCCAGGGGATTATCATCTTTCAGAAGTAGACCTGGAACTACACGCTCAAGGAGTAAATTCTGAAGCATGGCAACCGGGCTTTCAAAAGTCTCCCGGTATCTATAAAAGTGAAATCTGTTCCAGGGCTCGGGCAAGATTAGTTTTGAACCAAAAGGCGCCTGAACAACAAGAGGAGGTCTGTCTACCTCTGAAAAACTCAAGGTTTTACGGTATTGTTCATCTACTTTATGACCATGTTCTAAATCTACGTGGTCTGCCACCATACTTAACAACAGATTCAAGTTCTTTTCACCGGCATCCATTTTAATGCTAATTCTAATCCAGATGGAGCGAACCTTCAGCCTCATTCCTGTTTAAGAACTTCCTTCTGCTTCTTGTATATTCTTTACGAGCGTCTGTAATAAACCGCATAAGTTTATGTACAAATGGAGGGTCGGATAACATATCTATTAATATGTTCTCCATGCCTCTTAGGGCACAGGCTACGCCAAGAGGACCTCTTGCCCACTTTGGGAAAATAACGGAATAATCCTTCGGGACCAGACTTTCTAAATCATCATAAAATTTATGCGCTAAAGGCATAAGACCGCTTTTGAAAAAATCGGATATTTTAAGTTTTGCCAGCTCATCTTTTGAATTTATTACTGCACCGTCACTTGCAAAAATAGGCTCGGTGACAGAAGAATATTTAACGGGTACCCCGAATAAACTTGGCTCAAAAGCACAACTCATATAAATAGGTATTGTTTTCAGAAGAGGAGTATCATCGTGAAAATTTTTAAATCGATGAATATCTATTTTTGGCTCAACACATACCAGATATCCGGCCGGTGCTTAACCTCCGATAAGAGTTCAGTTACATCAAAGGTGCAGGCCTCCAGTTTGAAGTGTTCTTTTCCCGGGACCATCCGGTGACTCAATTCAATGATTGTTTCTTTCCGCATCCAAACCTTCCCTAATTACAGGCATTGCCTTAACTTCCGCAAGAATATCCAGATAAGTTTGCAAATCCATTGTTTCAGGTATGGAGTGGTCGGAACAAA
>CAZVUE010000014.1:0-13225 GCA_964630335.1 uncultured bacterium
GTAAAATCTCGCGTTCTTTCCCTTCTTCACCTGAAGAGAGGTACAGGTCTGAAACTTTTAAAACCATAGATAAGGGGTTGCTAAACAACCCCTAAGAGTATATCGTTTTTCTTGTCTTGAGGTCAAATTACGTTGGGAGGAGTTTATACCTTAATCCAGGCAGATTTTGCTTCGGAAAGCCTTATCTTATCAAGGAGGCGGGCGTTGTAGATACCGTCATAAAAGGAAGGGGTTGCCTGGCGGTTATCCCGGATACATTCCAGGAAATTTAAGTTCAGTTCCCAACGCCCTATCATACAAATGCAACTTCCTTCACTTTTTCATATAAAACTTCCGGTGCCAGCCCAAATCCCAAACCAACGCCGGTATCCCATTCTACACCTAAATCAGCCCGGGCTTTTTGAAACACAACAGGATCTTTTAGTGGTTCAACCGCTTCTCCACCTGCTCCAAAAACAATGGGTGTCATATCAAATATTCCCATTTTCCCATCATCAAAAGTTATTTCCAGTTGATAATTTTCTAAAACTTTTACTTTTTCTACTCTGGGAATTCTACGCATTTTTATTCACCTCCCTTTTCATTTCAACGGTTCTATCCTGAACAAAGGCTGTCTCTTTTCTATTCTTTGCCATTCTTCTTGTATCTCTTTCTGACGAATTTTGGCCCATTCCAAAACTAATCTTTCTTGTCTTACTGGAAGATGACCATCAATAACATTCAGACTATCAAGCGAAATCCTCATTTCAAAATCCCCATAGATTGCATGAAAATGCGGTGGAAGTTCCTCGTCATAATACATACGAATCATTATTCCATAAAACTCAGATATCGTTGGCATTTCATATTAAAGAATAGCACCATTTTCTTTGGGAGTCAAATTGATCAGGTAGGCGGGTACCTTATCATCAAGGTAGGGAGAGGAATTACACTTTAATCCAGGCAGATTTTGCTTCGGAAAGCCTTATCTTATCCAGGAGGCGGGTGTTGTAAATACCGTCATAAAAGGAAGGTCTTGCCTGGCGGTTATCCCGGATACATTCCAGGAAATTTTCCAGGCAATGAATATGTCCCCTGAGCCAGCCGGCGCTGAATTTCGGACCCGGAAAAGCATTTGAGGGTGCGGGATAACGGCCTACGGTGACCAGATTTTTAAAACCGGCTTTTCCACCTATCGGTTCATCCGGGTCAGCCTGGTCATAAAATTCAAGAAAGTTGGGGTCCATTGAGTTAAAGCGTAAAGCGCCGCCGGTACCGTAAATTTCAAAACGAACCTCATCCTGGGCACCGGTAGCGACCTTAGACACCTCAATTACTCCGACACTTCCATTTTTCATCTTAACATTGATAAACGCTAAATCTTCCGCCTCCACGACTTTGCGTTTTCCTTCTTTTGTGGGCCGTTCTGGATAAAGTATCCTGCTAAAACCAAATACCTGTTCCATCTCACCCAAGAAAAAACAGGCTAAGTCAACCGCGTGGCTGCCCAAATCAATCAGTACTCCTCCACCCATCTCCTTTTCCTGCTTCCAGCCCATCGTCTTTTTGGGGTCCACACTTCCGGAGTGATAGTAGGAGATGCGAAAAGAGATGGGCTGTCCCAGAGAGCCCTGGTCAATCAAGTCCTTCGCTTTCAGGGTCGCCGGGTAAAAACGGAGATGAAAGGTGCACTGATGGATACCGGAATAGCTTTTTAAAGCCTGTTCCACTTCTTCGGCTTCCACACTGCTGCAGACCAGTGGTTTGTCACAATAGATATGTTTTCCGGATGCCAGGGTTGCCAAAACCTGGTCCCGGTGAAAAATATTCGGGGAACAGATATTGACAATATCAATCTCCGGGTGTTCCACCAGTTGTCTAAAATCGTCTGTGGCAAATTCAAATCCAAACTCTTCTTTCGCTCTCCGGGCAGTTTCGGCATGACCGGTGCAGACACCAAATAGTCTGGTCTTCAGCGGAACCGGCCGGTAATAAAATTTAAGGTTCTGGTAGGCATAGGCATGAACCTTGCCGATAAATCCAAAACCGGATATCCCCACATTATATATCTTTTCCATAATATTCTTTCAAAAACTCCGTCAGGTTATCTATTATCGCCTGACAGCACTTTTCACCGGTTTCCCTAGTGGCACAGGTCGGGTCCCCGTAAATACCGGTCTGACTCTTCTGAATACCCCAGGTTGACCAGAAAACTCCCTTGCCGCCTACAAAACCATCACCGAGGATGAATTTTGAATGGTAGCGCATAATGTCGTCTTTTGTTGCTTCCGCCATATTTACCGGCTGATTAAAGTAAAGCATCAAAGACGTCTCCCATTCTCCACCGTGTATCGCTCCCCCTGTCTCCGAGCGCCTAATCTTAGCAAAAACCTCTGCGGAAAATGCTCCCGGTGAAACGATTGCCGGGTAGATACCAAACTGGTCGCTGGTCTTACGAACCGCTACATTTAAAATACCGGAATGGTGCCCGTGGCAATCCAACAAAACCATCTTTTTAAAACCCATCTCTGCTAACGAACCCAAAAGGTCAACAATCAAATCAGTTAAAACCTCCGGCCGGATACGCAGAGTACCTGGCCAGCGGCTCATTTCCTTGGCGGAATACCCGGTCCAGACCGTGGGCATTACCAATATTGGAACATCTTCTTTAATCTTTTCTGCGGTCCGCCTAGCAATTTCCGTAGCGATTACCGCGTCGGTTGAAACCGGCAGGTGCCGGCCGTGTTCCTCTATGGTACCGACCGGAACCATAACTACGGTATTTTTCTTAATCACTTCCTGCAATTGGAGCCAATTCAAATCTGCAAAATAGATACCCATCTTCATATCCTCCCGATTCTTTTATCGATAAAGATACTATCTTTTGGTTCACAGGGTTTGGAGACCTCAAGGATTAAAACCGGACCATCAACTGCGGTAAAGGTATGGACCACACCCGGTGACATTGCGTAACAATCACCCGGCACCATCTCAAACTTTTCCCTGCCCGCATTCATCCGGACTCTACCTTTCACGAGATAAAAGGTCTCATGTTTCTTCTTATGGTGGTGAGCCGGACAGGTCTGTTTTGGAAACAAAAAAAGGAACTTACCGCAATAACCGTTTTTTGTCTCATTAGCCACCCAGAACTCAATTTCGCCCGTTTGGTAAAAGTCTCCCAGACCAAAGTCCATAGCCAATACCACCTCTTCCGGCATCGTAAGTCCCCATTCTCCGATTATTCTTTTGGCTCTGGCAACGACCTCTTCTTTTCCCGCAATCTCTTTGACCCATTTAACTTTCATCTTATATCCATATCTTTAAAGTAAGGACCTGCCAGGGTTTTACCTTAAAATTAATCACCCTCTTTTTTACCGCTACCATCTCCTTAACCTCCTCACCTAACAGATTTACCGGAATTGCCCGCCGGACCGAAAAAGGAAGCGTTAATGTCCCCTGACTTGCTCTTCCCCCGGTTTCATAAAAACGGCAGATAAAATGGTCATCTTCCCGGTAAAACGCGGTCAGGATTAAATTGTCCGGTTTTAACGTAAGGAACGAGTGGTATGGCAAATATCTTTTATTTTTGGTTTTAAGTCCACCCGGATAGATTACCGACGGTTCAGAACGGATAACCTCCGCCTCCTGATACACATTACCTTTTTTCCAATCTCCAGAATGGAAATAGAGATAATTGGTAAAGGTATGTTCACCGATTGCCTTCCTCTGGTAATTAACGAACTTTTCCCAGCCGGGCTGGTCCAGGATACCATTTACCAATATCTGGCCCAGGCTGAGAGTTTCCCGGTCAAAAAGGAAGTAACGGTCACCGTCTTTACTGAGCAGAGCCATACCTTTAAGCCCATCCGTATAATCTACAAAACTTTTAGCAAAGAACATCCCTGTCCTTAATCTTTCGATATTATCCCACCCCAAACCTCGCATCTCACCGTAAGGTTCATCATTAATTTTCTTCTCTTCGACACCAAAGGGAATATCACCAAACAGTTTACCATCTTTAAAAGGCAACGGACTAAACAATGCCAAAAAACCGTCCATACCCTGCCAGTCTATCCAAGTCTTAAACTCAACCAGCGGTTTATCAGTAAAGATGGAAATATCCTGACTAATCGGGTGATGTCCAACGCTACCTTCCCTGCGGTAAGTAACCTTAAGGGGCCCTTTCGTAACAATCCGGTCAGAAAACCATTTGGGTTGTTTCCTTTTACGGATTTTACCCACATGTAGAATACCGGAAGGGTCAACTTCAAAGAGAGTTGGCTGACCAAAAGAGATTTCAGAACTTGCGGTATAACTATTCCCGGTGTTCTTCTCCTCAACCCGGACCAATTCCTGGGCCTGGAATTTCAGTCTAAGGCTCAGGTTCTCCAATCCAATTCCCTTAGCCTGTTTCAATACTTTCGTTTCGCCTTTTTCCCTCTTGGAATCTCTTTGCCCTGATATCACCCTCACCATATTATAACCGACCGGCGGTAAATCAACTTCTGCCAGTACTTCCATTTCAAACCCGCCTAACCGGTCAATCACCTGATAAGGAATCTCTTTGCCCCTTCCATCTTTAAGTTTAAATGCCTTCGAAAGTTTTATTGGTAAGGCAACCACAAAAGAGACCTGTTGTGTCGTGGCAAACGGAAGGTGGTTGAAGACCAAACAGACCATATCCGAAGGAAGTAAAACTTGTTGACTTAATCTCTGAAAAGCCTTGTCCCTTATCTGCTCCGCGTGATATTTTGTGTTAGTCGCCAGAGAGTAGATTTCATCAAAGTCATTCTGAAATACCCATTGGGTAGCGTGGCTGCAGACAGTAAGCAAATTCTCCCAGAGGTTTTGGAATAATGTGTCATTGCGAGTAAGCGAAGCGAACGTGGCAATCCCACTCCACATCTCCGCTTCCCGTAAAGACCGGTCAATCTCAACCCTTAACCGCCACAGTCCGCTACTCCCACCAAAAGCGGCGTTGTAGCAGACATCACAGGGGTCCAGTGTCCCGGAAATTTCTGGCAGCCGCTCTTTTTCAATCGCCTGAAAATATTCTAAAGGCGTTCCAAACGAAATAGAACCGTCTCTCTTCTTTCGCCATGCCTTAAAAAGCTCCACTACGGGGATTTCAAAATCAGTATAGGGTGTTTTCAGGGGACGGCAGTCATCCGTACCCTGGCTTAACCATCGGATGCCGGTCGGGGAAAGTTCTGCGCCATAGGCAAGTTCTTTTTGGAAATTCTTAAATACTGCTTTATGGTACCCTAAACCACCGTAGGAACCGCGGCTGGTGATAATCTTACTGCCGTCCAGACCTCTCCAGATAAATTCTAAAGGAACCTTTTTGGCAGAAAGGGCGGCAAACGGCCGCCAGAACCTAAAGTATTTATAACCAGCCAAAGTCAGAATTTGAGGCAACTGCGGATGTCCCACCGCCACATCAACAATGTCCGCATGAACCGATAAATCTGCTTCGGGAAAGAGTTCTTGGAAGTGTTCCCGTCCCAGAATCAGATTCCGGATAAAAGTCTCCTCGCCGACCATGTTGGGACGCACGTTGGCAAACCCGCCGCAGATACCCACCTTACCCTCTTCAATTCGTCTCTTTAACTCGGGAATCCGTTCCGGCGAGTAATTTAAAAAAGGGTTCAATTCACAGATATAATTATCAAGATACCAGCGGAATTCCGGGTGTTTTTTGATTAAGTCCAGGACTTCGTTAAAAACCAGGTTATAACGCTTCTCATGCCACAACCTGGTATGGGTCCAGGCCCAGTCCGCATGGCAGTACGGCACGATAAATATCTTCTTAGCCTCAGCCATAAAATTATACCTTTTCCTCCAGAACTTTTCTTACTAAACAGATTCTCGCAAAATCCGCATCCGGTGGTACCTGGTCTGCGACCCCTAAAACAAAACCAGAACCGGCTGGGAAGGTCTCCAAAACCTTTTTCAAATAATCTTTAAAGTAGTCCTCTGGGTATAATGGTGAAAATAGGGCGCCGGGTAAACAACCCCAGACGATAGACTTGCCCTGACAGATTTCTTTGACCTCCTGTACGGTAAGGTCACCGACCGGTGCCGGGGTTACCGCCTCAACCGCATCCAGAGCAGTTTCTGCCAGAAGAGGAAGCGATGCTTTCAGGGTACCATCGTTATGGAGGAGCACCCATTTACCTACCTGGTGTAACTGTTCAATCCTTTTCTGCCAATAGGGGATTTCGTATTGCGCCATCAGTTTTTGTCCGGTAATCTCTCCGGAAAGATTCTCGCCAAAGACAACCATTTGACCCGGTGCTTGACTGATAATCTTAAAAATTTCGTTATCCGCCTCCTGTAATTCAATAATCGCTTCTTCTAATTCTTCCCGGCCTTCCACCAGTAAATTAACGGTGGTCTCCACCCCGGCCCAGCGGGTCAAAAGGGTCTGCAAAGGTGAAACACAACAGGGCGCTAAAACTACCGGTAGTCCCCATCCGTTCCAAAGAGAATCAATCCGGAGAAAGTCATCAAAACAAGATGTTATCCGGCGGTGGGTAAAAAGATAACGCATTATCTTTAAATCCTCTTTTTTCTTGATATAATGCTCCCGGTAAGCACTGGTAAAAGATTGGGATAAATATTCCTGGATTGCGGTGAGTTTTCCCAGGGGTGTGAAAATAGTAGAAATAATACGGTTTTCTTCTTTCTTCTGCTCTGTTTGGATGGACTCATCAAACTCTTCTTTCCAGACCCCTGGAGCATAGAGATAAATGCCGGCGCCGGCATCCTGATGCAGCCTCAAGTAACCTTCATCTCCCTCATATTTTCCCGGCAATCTTCCCATCGCCTTCTGTCCGCTGTACCAGTAACTAAGGTCTGCATACCAGGGTGTCTGGTCCGGGACCTCCCCTTTCCCATCCGAGGACGGGGACCCCAATGTCAGATTGGGGAAGGGAACCCGCCTTTGGAAAACCGCCAGCACCCGTTCTCTTTCATTCATGATTTACCCAATTGCTAAATTTTATACCTCAATGCATCTTCATGGATACTATCTTATAAGAAAATCCAACCCTTTTCTTATAATCATAACTCCTATACCAGCCAGAAACAGGCTCGCGATTTTCGAAATTCCTTTTATCCCTTCTTCTCCGATAAGGTGGTTAATTCTATCAGCAAAATAAAGTATGATTAAAGTCATCATAGAAACCAGAAATATCCCTAAAACTGTAAAGGCATAGCCGTACATGGCAGTAAGTATTAGAGAAGTCGTTAAAAAACCCGGACCAGCCAAAAGAGGGGTTCCCAGGGGTACCACGGATATTTTTTTACTCAAGCCTGGTTTGGCATAAAGAGTATCGGTAAACATCATTATGGATATAACTAAAAGGATGAGACCACAGGCAATCATAAAGTCTGCTACTTCTATTCCCAGGATTTGGAAAAGCCATTTTCCAAAGAAAACAAAAATAGTGGATACAGAAAAAGCGGTAACAATTCCTTCAGCCATGGTCTTTTTCTTTTCGCTTGGGGTGAAATTGGCGGTTAGAGAAAGAAAAATGGGCAGGATTCCTACTACATTCATGGCGACAAAGAGTGAAAGCAATATTTTTAATAGGTTATTCATTTTTATCCCTCTTTTTTCTCGCCCCTTTTCCTAATCACTTTTGCCGGTACGCCCACGGCGACCGAATAAGGCGGAATGGTATGCACCACCACCGAACCGGCGCCCACCACTGAGCCCTCGCCGATATCCGCCGAATAAAGTATGCAGACGTTCATCCCCAGGTAGCAGTCCCGACCGATGGTGACCTTGCGGGTATGCACGCCCTGGGAATAAATAGTTTTGGATTTATCGTCAAATTGGTGGGAGGCGGGCGTAACGGTGACATTCTGCGCAAGAGCAGGGAATGTTCACCTATTTCCAGGCCCTGGTGACCGTGCAGGCAACAGCCGGTGCCGATGTAGACATTCTCGCCGATGTCAATGTAGCCCTGGTCCGATTCACCGTCAAGATAAACCCCGTATTTCAAAATTGCTCCCGACGCTAAATTGATTCCTTTATCCGAAGTTGCGACCAGTACGCACCTATCCCCGATCTGGACTGAATCAGCCAGCGAAATGTACTGGGGATTGATAAACTTGACCCCGCAGCCGATCTTGACGTTCTCGCCTAAATGCCTTAGTTTGTCCCGGTAATATTCCAGCCGCTTTTTTGCGGCAAACTCGCCATCCATATTGAGAAAAACGGCCCGGTGGTAATTTTCCAGTTCTTCCTCTGTCAGTCCTTTGAAAGTTTCCGTAAAGAAGATTTTCATAAATCTAATTTTTCATAGAGGTAGGTGAATCTCCAAAATCAGGAATTTCCAGCAACACCCCACCCTGCTTTGCTGATTCGTGCGCTATCAGACCAGGAATTAGGTATCTTGCCGCCATCCAGACATTGTTTGGAGGTTGCCTACCGGAAGTGCAAGACTTAACAAAATCATCAATTAGAAACTGATGGGAGCCTTTGTGTCCATTGGGTAGACCTATGTATTCCTTTGGCAATCTTTCCACCGGATGAACCGCGGATACCCCAAGAAATGCCTCGTCCTCAGACATCACCTCGGCCATCTGACCACCTACCTCTTTGCTCTTTACTTTACCGCAGGAAAGAAGTTCGGTCAGATTTTCGTAGCGGGTCATGTCTTTGGTAACCCAGATTTGGCTGTTAAACTGCTCCTCATAACTTGCTTGAGTACCGTAGAGGCTCATGCGCACTTCGCCCGGATGTCCAATTCTACGAAACTCGTTAATCCGGCACATACTACCATCTGACATCCGCATCAGAGCTGTTTCGTCACTAAATTCGTTATTCCACCGGTTGACTCCCTTACGAAATAGACCGTCTTCATGTCTGTCTACAAAACCCAGGCAGGAAACACAAGTAGCGTGGGCACCCGTAACAGAAACTACCATACTCATAGAATGCGTGGGATAAAACATCGGTGGACCTCCGGCAAACTCCTTCCATTTTTCGCCCCCACGCCACTTGCAAACCTCATATAAGCCATGGTCGAAATCGTGATAATACTCAGCTTCGGCATAGACGATATGGCCAAATTCTCCTTTCTGAAATTTATCACGACAGTAGAGAGCACAGGGATAGTAATAACTGGTTTCTCCCAACATATAAATCTTGCCTGTCTCTTCTACCGCTTTAACAACTGCCTGCATTTCTTCTATGGATATCGCGGGCGGAACAGCAGAGTACACGTGTTTTCCGGCCCTGAGCGCCTGAATTGCCTGGGGACCGTGAAGCCAGTTCTGGGTAAAGATGGCAATGGCATCCACATCCATCGTGCACAAACTATCCAACGAAGGACAGGTATCCGGGATGCCATACCTGTCTGAATTCTCCTTGAGTTTCCTGGCATCAAGGTCGCACAGAACAACATTCTCCACCAGCGGATGCACCTTGAGCAGGGAAATAAAACATTGGGCAAATGCACCGACACCAACTACACCTACTCTGATTCCCATAACACCACCTTAAAGTCTCCTATTATAGGTACTTTTTGCTTTTTCGGAACAGATTAAAAGCATTGTGGTAGAAGATATCCTCGATATCTTCCTTTGTTAAACCGGTTGCTTCCGCTGCCCGCCGAAAGGCATCAATCTCTTCGTACAGAAAGAAGGTCAATCTTTCGGCTTCCTGCCCGCCGACTTCGCGCATGTGTTTATCCCCGGAAACATCGCCATAGAGCCCTTTCGGTACTAAGTTGACGTAAATGCCTTTTTCGCAGATGCGCCTCATCCGCATTCGGGTAATCGGCAAATCGCTGCCGAAAAGGATACGTTTTGGACCCACCGCTTTTATCAACCGTTCAAAAACCCAGGCGTTGGTATTCGCGGAAATATCAAACATCACATTTTTTGTTTGGGCAAGCACTTCAAAAGCATTCCCGGCATCTTCATTACAATAAGCCCTTCCGACATGGGCAATGATAAGTTTGACCCGGGGATATCTTTTTTCAATCTCCACCATCTGGGCAAGATTGACCGGGTCTTTCAATCGTGCCGGTCGGGGAATATGTAACATCAGTATCCAGCCGTGGTCATCCAGAATTTCAAGTTGATGGTGCGGTATAAAATCAAATATCCGGATTTCATCTGTTGGAATATACAAAGGTGCGTATTGCAGATAAACTTTCGTACCGCAAAAACCCCCGGCCAGAATCTTTTCTTCCAATTCTTTCCCTTTCCATTCCGGCACGGCAAAAATAAGGGCTGGTATCGGATGTTTTTTTGCGGATTTGGAAACATAAGCGTTAAGCCCTTCGAGAGCACTCCGGTCTCCCAGATTCGCAAATACTAAAGGCGTTACCTTTTTCCCGGGGAATAATAAGCGGTAAGTTTCCAGAAGGTCTTCCACCGGATTATCTCCGGCTACCAATGAAGGCCATTTTACAATCCGGGAATAGTCTTCCCTGCCCTTCATCAGTTTATTATGCCAGATATGGACATGGACGTCAAAAATTCTGTTCGGTAAAAAATCCCTTAGAGAGTTTTCGTAAAAATTGCTGTCGACCGTTTTGACTTCAAATAAAGGGGACTTCCTTTTCTTCATCGTTTTAGAAAGACAGAATCGGGCATTTTAATTTCTCCCAAGACAGAAGGAGGCGACTGCCCCTTCTTTTTATCCTTCGGGTCAGGCGACCAGTCGTCGTTTTCATACTTTTTTCGCACTTCTTCCCGGCGAAAATCAGGAACCTCTACGGAGATATTGTTATCTAAAGCAGAACGATATGCCAGGATACCCGGCAGGGTCATATCCATTGCCATATAAACATCAATGGGTGGTTTTTCTTTCTTAAGAATTGCCTGCACAAAATCCCGGACGACGAAGAAATCGCTGCCACCATGGCCCGCCTTTTCTGCCTCTCCCGCCTGCCTGCGGAAAGCCGGCAAATAATTCTTTTCCTTTCCCTGGTCAATTGTCTTTTGAAGATAAAGATTTAACTTTTCCGTATCTCTCCAGCGATTATTCTCCATAGCCCCTTTTGTTCCGTGGATGCGGTACCAGATGGAATCATGAGGCCCGGTTGACCAGGAGATGACCCTTGTCACCGCGTTATTATCCATCGTACAAATAAATATTCCCTAGTCATCACCTTTTCTGCCAAACTGGCGGGACAGGGTATTGGGAACGACAAAACCATTCACCTTTACCGGTCTTGTTTCTGTAATAGTTATGATTGGCCCTAAAGAATGGGTACAATAATAAGTGGCAGGAAGCCAGTTTCTCCAATGGTCCGGGCCATCAGTAAGAATATGCCAGATCGGTCTACAGTCATGCACATATTCACACTCACCATAAAGGTATTCTCCAATCACGCCCTTACGGTAGAGTTTTTGCATCTCCTGGGTATAGACAAAATAACAGTAATTTTCACCGTACATATATACTCTTTTGCTTTTTTCCACGGCCCGGCAGAGAGCAACTCCTTCGGCTAAAGTCTTGCAGGCGGTCACTTCGGAAAGAACATGTTTACCGGCCTGCAAGGCTTTAACTGCCTGAGGTGCATGTTCGGTACAGTAGCCACAGATGGCAACTATATCCGTATCGTGCTCTAAGAATTTGTCATAATCCTCGTAGGCAGTTATACCCTTTCTGTCCTGAAGGAACTGTTGTATCCTGAGCCGGTTAAAATCGCAGACAGCCACCAATTCAGTGTACGGATTATTTTCAAAAGAACCGGCAAAACTTGCGCCTCGTTTTATACCTAAAACACCTACTTTCAGTTTTTCGCCCATACCCTTCTCTTTACCTTAAATGATAACCGTTTCCCAGCCCATCAATCTACCGAACCTGACTATCTCCTCGGATACCTTTCCGTAAACCATTGCCAGGTGGTGTGTACCACCATGGTAACTATAGTCTGCCAAAAATTCTGCGATATCTTTTGATGGCTTTATCCAGCCGTGAACGGTTTCTGCCATTCTGTCCTTACCCTTTACCGGCAGCACCTGCACCGGCGCAATCAGTAACGTATAATTATCTTTCGGACCCGGTGCTAAATTAACTAAACTTGCCCAGCCCGGCTTAAATCTTCCCGCCACTTTCATCTGGACCTTATTTCCGGTAAAAGGAAAATTCATTTTAACCAGCCGGGGTTTGCCCTCCACTAAATTCAAATTCATCTCACCCATATGACTTAAGAATATAGTATTGTGCTTCCAGTCCGGACAGAACATCTCGACAAAAGAAGTCTCCGGATAAACCGTAATTAAGGTACCAACAAGCGCGGCGGTAAGCACGTCTCCTTCACCGGCGTATCCGATACCCCTGGCCATCGCTTTAGCCGCTTCCAGAAACGGGAGTACCGGAAACCGGAATTCTTTTTCCGCAGTCAGGAAGTTAAAAGTAAATGCGGAAAGATTTTCCTTGTTTATCCATCGCCTGACAGCAAGCCCGGCAACATTTGCCCTGCGAAGTACTTCCGGTCCAACACCTTTTACCTTAAATTTTTTCCGGTCAGCCGAAACTTCAGCGTTTACTTCCGGAGCATTATCTGCGGGCAATAATGACTGTAAAACCCCCGGGTCTGCAATTACAGTCTCAATTCCGAGGGAGGAATGTAAAATCTCGCGTGGAAGGGCAAAATCACCCATACCTTCAAAATAAGAGCCGAGCTGTCCCACCCTCGCCTGACGAATTCGCGAAACTAAGCGGGCACTGTAAGCCCATCCTGTTATCCGGTCCAGTACGTCTGACTTTTCCCAGTGGCCGGATTCAAGAAAGAACTGTTTGCCAATACGTACCAGAAGATTACACAGGTCTTGAACACCGTGAATGCCGTGGTTGGACATGATTGCTGCCGGAGACTGACCGGGTCCAAAATCGAAATCCGGTGTGGTGTCCAGAATAATAATCGGTATTTTTGTAGCCGCAAGAATACCGGCCGATTCCAGGGAAGGCGAATAAGCAAGGTGCAGGGTCACCATAGCATCAACCCGGGTTTCTTCAAAAAATTTCACCGCGCCGGCAAATTCTTTCTTCAGACGGCAGATTGGGGCTGCGACAACTTCAATTCCTTGGTTCTGCAGGTGTTTTATTATAATTTTGAGAAATTTTTCCGCAGAAACCCTGCACTCAGGCAGATTTTTGTCATATAGCTCCAGATATAAAGGCAGGAGACCGACTTTTGGCTTACCCATATAAACATTTTAACGTAGGGGCGCCATTCATGGCGCCCGCGGGCTTGATGAATCAAGCCCCTAC
>CAZVUE010000015.1:0-12782 GCA_964630335.1 uncultured bacterium
CAGATTATCGCGGAACGTTTGAGCAAGAGCAAGCGCGAAATACCCCACTACTACCTCCGAAAGGTGCTGGACGTCTCCTCTCTGGTAGCCAGCCGGAAAAAGTTAAAGGCAGAAGGACAGGATATTACCTACACCGACCTCTTGATTAAGGTGGTCGCGGATACCCTGATGGAATTTCCGGAGATGAACGCTACTTATGAAAATAACGACCTGACCATTTATCCGGAAGTGAACTTAGGCCTGGCGATTGCCCGGCCGGAAGGGCTGATCGTTCCTGTCCTAACAGGTGTTAACCGGAAAACCCTATCTGAGATTACCAAAGAACGAAAACGTCTGGTTGAAACTGCCCGGCAGGATAAATTAGCCAAAGAAGATTTGGAGGGAGGCACCTTTACCCTTTCCAACTTAGGCTTGTATGAAATTGACGCCTTTTCTGCCATCATCTACCAGCCTCAGGTAGCGATTCTGGCAATCGGCGCCATCAAAGAAGGTGTATCTGTCAGCGGCAGCAGCCCGGTAATCAAACCTCTCGTAGAGGTTACTCTTTCCTGCGACCACCGGGTCGTTGACGGCTCTTACAGCGCCCAGTTCCTTCAGAAACTACAGGAAAAAATCCACAAATTAACTTAATGATTCGGACAATCAGGGAAGATATTCAGAGCGTCTTCAGCTGGGACCCGGCCGCGCGCAATATCTTAGAGGTAATTCTATGCTACCCGGGACTGCACGCCATCTGGCTCCACCGGATTAGCCATTTCTTCTGGCGCAGCGGTTCCAAAACCTTTGCCCGGCTCATCTCCCACAAGAGCCGGTTCCTCACCGGCATAGAAATCCATCCGGGTGCCAGAATTGGCAGACGATTCTTCATTGACCACGGAATGGGTGTGGTCATCGGTGAAACGACCGAGATCGGCGACGACGTCCTCCTCTACCAGGGTGTGGTCCTGGGAGGAACCGCTCTGGAGAAGAAAAAACGCCATCCCACCCTGGGCAACCGGGTTGTGGTGGGCACCGGCGCCAAGGTTTTAGGTCCGATTACAATAGGGGACGATGCGATGATTGGTGCCGGTTCAGTAGTGGTCAAAGACGTCCCTCCCGGTGCCACCGTGGTAGGTGTACCCGCCAGAATCGTGGAGGAACACCGCAAAATAAGCCTTGCCTTAGAACACGGCAAACTCCCTGACCCCTTTGCGGAACCCCTGCGCCTCCTTTTCCAGAAATGTTCTCAACTCAACGAACGTATCCGGAAATTGGAAGAAGAACTGAAAAAGGAAAAAAGTAAATAATGCCGAAAGAGATATTTAAGATAGGGTTGGCGTTATTAATACTTTCCTGGGCTAACCTCACCTATGCCGAAACCTATAAAGTAAAGCCGGGTGACACTCTGGGCAAGGTTGCGCAAAAGTACCACGTCAGCGTCAAACAACTAAAAACCTGGAATAAAATCAAAGGCGACAAAATCTATGTTGGTCAGCGCCTGAAGATTCAGCCGGACAAAGGTTACGTTACCAAAAAAGACTACTATGTAGTAAAGAAAGGTGACAGCCTCTCCGGTATCGCCAACAAAACCCACACCACCGTTGCCAAGTTAAAGAAACTAAATAATCTCAAAAGCGATGTCATCCGACCGGGTCAGCGTCTCTTAGTTCGGGTCCGCAAGGTCAAGAAAAAGCGTGGCAAGGGCTACGAGTCTGAAGCCTATCCTGATACTCCACCCATCATTGAACCTATACCAATTATTGAGGGGAACCTCACCTTCTACACCGTGAAAGATGGTGAGACCCTGGAGAGTATCGCCACCCAGTACGGCCTTTCAATAGAGGATATCTGTGAAGCCAACCTGATGCCGGAGGGCAGCGTAGTAAAGAAGGGTCAGATTCTGGCTATCCCCCAGCCGACCGAAGAGACCACCAACTCCGGCACAAATTAGTATTTATTGATGAAATATTTTACCCTGCGGTGGACCGGCGATGCCTTGCGCATCTTAGACCAGAGCCGTCTGCCCGCCGAAACCGTTTATCTTGACCTGAAAAATCCGGAAGAGGTCTGGGAAGCGATTCGGAACCTGCGGGTTCGGGGTGCACCCGCCTTAGGCGTGGCGGCTGCCTACGGTCTCTATTTAGGCATAAGGAACGATACCTCCAAAGATTTGCCCCAATTTTTAGCCCACCTGAAAAAAGTCCGCGCGTATTTAGAAACCAGCCGGCCCACTGCGGTCAACCTATTTAATGCCTTGCGCCGGATTGAAGAAAACTGTCAGAAACTTAAAAGATACCCGATATCCAAAGGATACTCAGTATCCGAAGGTAGGGCTTTCGTATTAAAAGAGGCCCAGCGACTACATAAAGAAGATGAAATCCTCTGCAAAAAGATTGCGGATGCCGGTGTCCCCCTCATCCCAAATAAGGCAACCATCCTGACCCACTGCAACGCCGGTGCTTTAGCCACCGCAGGTATGGGAACCGCCTTAGCAATAATCTTTAGAGCCCAAGAAAAAGGCAACAGGCTCTCCGTCTTTGCAGATGAAACCAGACCCCTCCTCCAGGGCAGCCGGCTGACCGTATGGGAACTTCAACAAAGAAAGATTGCGGTTACTTTAATCTGCGACAACATGGCTGGCTGGGTAATGAAAAAGAAGGGAATTGACTTAATCCTGGTTGGCGCGGACCGAATCGCAGCCAACGGCGATACCGCCAACAAAATTGGTACCTATTCCGTAGCGGTTCTTGCCCGGCACCACAAGATACCCTTTTACGTCGCGGCGCCAATGACCACCTTTGACCTCGCCCTTCTGAACGGAAAAGGTATACCCATTGAAAAAAGACCGGAGGAAGAGGTTACTTGTATCGCGGGAAAAAGAATTTCACCCCTTGGCATTAAGGCTTACAACCCTGCCTTTGACGTCACGCCCGCGGAACTGATTACCGCCTTCATCACCGACCAGGGTATCCTTCGTCCCCCATTCCGCACCGCCATTCAGAAAGTTTTCCCAAAAACCTCTTAAATTTGACATTATCTAAATTTTGTCATATAATTATGACGAAAATGCAATGATTTGACATATATAACGGTTAAAGCATGGAAAAGGGAAGAATAATTGAAGTATTGAGTAAATGGAACTTCTGGAAGAATGATTTAGATGTAGGCATCCCCCGGCAGGAATATCTGCGAAAGATTTTAAACTTCATCAAAACTGACAAGGTCATCTCTGTGGTGGGCGCCAGAAGAACGGGTAAGTCAACCCTGATCAAACAGATAATCAAAAGCCTTATTCAGGAAGGGGTTAACAGAAATGGCACCCTTATGATAAATTTTGAGGAACCTGAATTTGAAAATACCGACCTTAAACTCTTAGACAAAATTTATCAAGCATATCGGGAAATTATCCAGCCGGTCCAAAAGCCTTTTTTGTTTTTAGATGAAATCCAAAACGTTTCCGGTTGGGAAAGGTTTGTCCGCAGTTTAAACGAAAGAAAGGAATCTTTTATTACCATCTCCGGGTCCTCTTCCAAACTTTTAAGTTCGGAACTGTCTACTGTTCTTACGGGCAGACAACTCTATTTCGATATTTTTCCCTTAAGTTTTAAAGAGTTTTTGGCATTCAAAGGTATCGGACCCGAGGACGAAAAAGATCTCCTTTTAAATTCTCTTCCGGTAAAAAAAGCCCTGCGGGAATACCTGGAATTTGGGGGATTTCCGGAAGTAGTGTTAAACCAAAATCCGGAGTTCAAAATACGGGTAAACCGAAGTTACTACGAAGACATTATCAATAAGGACATTATCCAGAGGTTCAGGATAAAAAAAATTGAACAAATGAGAGCCCTAGCGAGGTTTTATTTAACAAACATTTCATCCTTAATGAACTTCCACAAGGCGGGTGAGTTTATTAAGACGCCGGTTGAAACAATAAGAAGGTTTTCTTCTTATCTTGAAGCCGCCAACCTGGTTTTTTTTATAAAAAGATTTTCATTTTCGGTTAAAGAACAAGAAAATAGCCCGCGTAAGGTTTATAGTATAGATACCGGAATCTCCAATAGTATCGGATTCAGATTTTCATACAATTGGGGTAAACTTTTAGAAAATGTTGTTGCCATAGAACTAAAAAGAAGACAGAGTGAAAACCCTATGTTGGAATTTTATTATTGGAAAGACCCTCTCGGTAAAGAAGTTGATTTTCTGGTAAAAGAAAATTGGGAAATAAAAGAATTGATTCAGGTTTGTCTGGATATATCGGACCAGGAAACGAAAAAAAGAGAAATAAACTCATTAAAGAAAGCGATGAAAAACTTAAAAATTAAAGAGTCTACCGTGATTACTGAAGATTATGAAGGAGAAGATAAGAAGATAACCTATATCCCGTTGTGGAAATGGCTGTATAAAAGGTGATTTGGTAAATTTGGGGAATCTACGATATAATTTAAAAAAGTTATGGAACGGATATATTTAGATTATGCGGCGACTACGCCCACCCATCCGGAAGTGGTAAAGGCGATGGAGCCCTACTTCACCAAAAAGTTTGGCAACCCTTCCAGCCTCTACTCTTTCGGACAGGAAGCCAGAGCCGCCGTACAAGAGGCGCGCCAGAAGGTAGCCACCTTCATCGGCGCCAAACCGGAAGAAATTGTTTTTACTTCCGGCGGAAGTGAGAGCAACAATTTTGCCTTAAAAGGCGTCGCTTTTGCTCTTAAAAACAAAGGAACCAGGATTATTACCAGCGCCATTGAACACCACGCTGTCAGTGAACCCTGTAAATTTCTTGCCAGGCAGGGCTTTGAAATCGTTACCCTGCCGGTCGACAAAGACGGCCTGGTCAACCCGGATGAAGTCCGCAAGGCAATTAATGACCGGACAATCCTGGTCACCATTATGCACGCCAATAACGAAATCGGTACCATTCAGCCGATTAAGGAAATTGGCAAAATCTGCCGGGAAAAAGGGGTACTCTTCCATACCGATGCGGTCCAGACCACAGGCCACGTAGCCATTTCCGTCACGGAACTGAACGTAGACCTGCTCTCCTCTTCCGGTCACAAATTTTACGGACCAAAAGGGGTGGGATTCCTCTATATCCGGAAAGGAACAAAGATTCTCCCTTTCATCCAGGGCGGCGACCAGGAACGCAGGTTTAGGGCCGGTACGGAAAATACACCCGGTATCATCGGTTTAGAAAAGGCGATTGAGATTGCGGAATCTGAAATGGCAGAAGAAGCCAGCCGACTGATTCCTTTGCGGGACCGGCTCATTCAGATTTTATCGGAAACAATCCCTGACTGCCGGCTCAACGGACACCCAACCAGACGTCTGCCCAACAACGTTAATCTATCCTTTGCTTACGTGGAAGGCGAATCTATGCTTCTCAACCTTGACTTAGAAGGAATTGCCGTCTCAACCGGTTCTGCCTGTACCAGCAGTAGTTTGGAACCCTCCTCGGTTCTTCTGGCGATAGGTCTGCCGCCGGAGACCGCGCACGGTTCCATCCGGTTTACGTCAGGCAAGTGGACTACCTCAGAAGAAGTTGACCGTGTCCTTGAGGTTTTCCCGAAAATTGTTGCAAAACTGCGGCTAATGTCCCCGCTTTATCCCGGAGGTAAAAAATGATGGCTGAGACGCCTCTTCCCTACAGCGAAAAGGTGATGAACCATTTCCGCAACCCGCGCAACGTGGGCGTGATGGAAAATCCCTCCGGCGTGGGTAAAGTCGGCAACGTTGTCTGCGGGGACATTATGGAACTCTTCATTAAGGTGGAGAACGACATCATCGTTGACGCCAAGTTCCGCACTTTTGGATGTTTGCCACAGGAAGAAGAAATAGTTATTAAAGGAGGTGGTTGGGAAAAAATTTCAACCGTTGATAAGGGTAGAGTTTTATTAAATAGTAAAGGTGAATTGACTGAAGTGGTTGAAGAATACAAAAGAGAATATAAAGGCCCGCTTTTAAAAATTGTACCTTTTGTTTCTCCTTTTAATTCTTTTCTTGTTACACCAGAGCATCCAGTGTTGGTTATTAAAAGGAAATGGGTTAAAGGGAACCGACGAAATTCTGTGTGTACCTGGCTGAGAACGGATAAAGATAATCTGATTGCCACCGAACCTGATTATGTAAAAGCAAAATATTTAAAACCCAGCGACTATTTAGTCTATGTTTTTGATTCTCGGATAGAAGATGACCCAGCCTTTACCAAGGATGTAATGAGGTTAATTGGTTACTATCTGGCTGAAGGATATATAAGCGCTCAAGATAGTGTAGTTGCTTTTGCTTTCAATAAGAATGAAAGAGTGGCGATTGAAGATGTTACGAGAATTCTCTTTAAGGTAACAAAAAAGCAACCAAAAGAAAGAATCAGAGGAGAAGTTTCGGAAATTTATAGATGTAGTAGAAAATTAGTTCGCTTTTTTCAGGAGGTAGCCGGCTCCTTAGCCAGGCATAAATCGCTTAGCGAAAAAGCGCTATTGTTGCCTTTTGAAAAGCAGTGGGAGATGATCAAAGCTTATCATATAGGAGATGGAGATTTATTCAAAAGAAGGGCAAATAATAATTTAATCTATCGTGCAATCACCACTTCAAAAAAATTAGCCATTCAAATTCAAGAAATTCTGGCCCGAGGGAGAATGTTTGCTTCTATACAACAAATCTATAAAACCAACTGCTTCATTGAAGGAAGGAAACTTAAAGATTCCGTGATGTACGACGTTAGATTTATGCCTAAGAAAAACCACCATTTTGTGGTCTTTAATGGTATCCATTTCTTAGTACCCATAAGAAAAATTGAAAAGGTTTATTACAAAGGCCCGGTTTATAATCTTCAGGTAGCTTTTGAGCCTAATACTTATTTAGTGAAAGGTTTCGCTGTTCATAATTGCGGCGCAGCAATCGCCACCAGTTCTATGGTCACCGAACTTGTGAAAGGGAAGCCCCTGGATGAAGCGCTCCGGATTTCCAACAAGGCGGTGGCTGAGGCTTTAGGAGGCCTGCCACCCATCAAGATGCACTGCTCGGTTCTGGCGGAAGAGGCACTCAAGGCCGCCATAGAAGACTACAAAAAGAAACAAGGAATAGTAGCCGGTGGTCAGTAAACACCATTTCCTCTTCTGTCATTCCGGCATGTTTTAAGCCGGAATCCCTATCTCAAGCATGCAGAGCCTGCCCCTGTATGAGTAAACAGGGGGACAACGTCTGGATTCCCGCTTATTGCATGCGGGAATGACAACTTATCTGATACGGTTGCAATATGTCGTTGAAAGAAAAATGGGCACGTCTCATCAAAATTCTGAAGGAAATGCAAGGAGTGGTGGTTGCCTTCTCCGGTGGTGTTGACAGTACCCTGCTTCTAAAGGTAGCCTCCGATGTATTAGGAAAAAATAAAGTCCTGGCGATTACTGCGGTAAGCGAGACCTACCCGAAAGAAGAACTGAAATCTGCCCGGAAAATTGCCAAACTTTTAGGAGTAAGACTTCGCCTGGTAAAGACAAAAGAATGGCAAAACAAAAAGTTTCGTTCCAACCCTCCAAACCGCTGTTACTACTGCAAGAAAGAACTATTTACCATCCTGAAAAAGATTGCCCCAGAGGAGAATTTAAACTGGTCTGCTGACGGCACTACCAAGAGCGATGAGGCTGATTTCCGACCGGGAAGTTTAGCCGCAAAAGAATTAGGTGTTCGCAAGCCTCTTTTAGAAGCCGGCCTTACTAAAGAAGAGGTTCGTAACCTCTCCCGGAAATTCCGTCTGCCCACCGCGGATAAACCCGCAGCCGCCTGTTTAGCCAGCCGAATTCCTTACTACACCCCTCTGACTGAAGAGAAGGTCCGGATGGTGGAGAAAGGTGAGGCTTTTTTGAGAAAACAGGGGATTACCGGAAATATCCGTCTCCGCCATCACGGTGCGCTTGCCCGGATTGAAGTAGATGCGGAAGCGTTTCCGAAACTCCTGGCAAAACGGGAAGAAATTAGCCGATATTTAAAACGCATAGGGTTCACCTTCATTACCCTTGACTTGGAAGGATACCGGACCGGCAGCCTCAACGAGCCATGATGAACCCTCACCCCACCCTCTCCCCTTGAGGGAGAGGAACAAGGTGAGGGGAAAAGACAAAATGTCTACTCGACAGAAACGGGTGGCGGTCTTAATGAGCGGCGGGGTGGATTCTTCCGTAGCCGCCTGCCTTTTGAAAGAGGTTGGCTATGAGGTAATCGGTTTTACCCTTCAGTTGTGGCCGGCCAGCAAAGAAAAAGAAGTGGGCGGTTGTTGCGGTCTTTCTGCCATCAATGATGCCAAAGCGGTCGCCAAGATTCTCCGGATCCCTCACTATGTCCTGAACTTCCGGAAAGTCTTTGAAAAAGAGGTAATAGATTACTTCTGCCAAACCTACCTCTCCGGTCAGACACCAAACCCCTGCGTGATGTGTAACCGCCGGATTAAATTCTTCCATTTTTCACAAAAAGCACGGGAAATTTCCGCAGACTACATCGCCACCGGTCACTACGCCCGTATCGTCAAATCAAATCCCCCTGTATCCCCCTTTTGCAAAGGGGGAAGGAGGGGGATTAGAAAGGGGGTGGGCTACCTTTTAAAAAAAGGCACTGACCTCCGACGTGACCAGTCCTACTTTCTCTATAACCTTACCCGGGAACAGATGGCTTATACCCTGTTCCCTTTAGGTGAACTGACCAAGGAAGAAGTACGGAAAAAGGCACGTTCTTACGACTTCCCGAATGCGGAGAAAGAAGGCAGTCAGGAAATCTGCTTCATCCCGGATAACGACTACGGAAAGTTCATCAGAATTAGGATACCCAGGGCAGGAAAACCCGGCTCTATCTTCAACCAGGAAGGTAAACTTTTAGGCAAACATAAAGGCATCGCCTTTTACACCGTAGGTCAGCGGGAAGGATTGGGAATTTCATTCCCTGAACCGCTCTATGTCATCCGGATTGACCCTGACCAAAACTGTCTCATTGTCGGCGAAAAAAAGGAGGTTTACCGGAAAGAACTCTTTGCCATTGATGTAAACTGGATTACGGAAAAGCCATCCCAGCGAATTACCGTAAAGGCACGTATCCGTTACCGGAATCCGGAGACCCGGGCAACCCTCACACCCTCACCCCTCCCTCTCCCCTTGAGGGAGAGGGTTTGGGTGAGGGGTATAAATTCCTGTGAGTTCAAGGTAAAATTTGATAAACCCCAGTTTGCGGTGACCCCCGGCCAGTCGATCGTCTTCTACCAAGGTGAGACCGTCTTAGGCGGCGGCCTCATCCAACTATGATATAATGAAATAGATGAAAGAATATCTGGGTCTGGTGGAAAGGGATTACCGGCGTAACCTGTCCTTATTCCTCCTGGTTGAGGTTGCCTGGGGGATGGGGATGGGCTTTGGAGTCCTTGACGTTACCGTGCCGGCGTACCTCTCCAGCCTGAACGCTCCCAAGACGCTTATCGGCATCATCCAGTCAGCGGGTATGACCTTTGTCTTCCTGCAACTCTTCAGTTCGTTTTACTTAGGGGGCAGAAACCGAAAACGGAATAGCGCCCGCCTCTTCATCATCGGTTCTGCCTGTTTGGCTCTGGCCGGCATCATCTGCCTGGTCTGGAAAAAACCGGCCCCTTACTGGCTCAGCGTCTACCTCTTTTCATTGTTTATCCTGCTCTTCGTCATCATCCTAAGCAGCGCCAGCCCTCTCTATTTAGAGATACTCACCGATAACATCCCCAAAGGAAAAAGGGGGAATTACTTTGGAATTGCCTGGGTAATACTGGGGGGTCTGGGACTTCTCTTCTCTTATGTTGCCGTATTCCTTACTAAATTATTCGGCTCTCCTGCTAATTACTACCTCAGGTTTTTAGCCGCCGGCATTCTCTACGCATCTTCCTGTCTGGTGGTCTTAAAAATTAATGACCATCTCAATCCGGTCCACTCCCAGGAGATTCAACAACCTGAGTTTCTTTCAGAAACAAAGGCTCTCCTGACCAAGGTACTCCAGAACCCTAATTACCGCATCTTCATCTTTTTCTATACCTTCATCAGCATCGCCTTAGCCATCGGTATCTCATTCATCATCCCCTATGGTCGGGACTACTTATCGGCTAACGAACAGCAGATATCGGTCTTCTTTAAAGTCTGGTTCCTTACCGCTCTGTTCGGCTGTATACCGCTCGGGAAATTAGGCGACCGGTCCGGTTATAGAGCGGTGGGTATCTTGATGTCAGGACTACTACTTCTGGGCTATATTGCCATCCTAACTACAAAAAACATTAAAAGCCTTCCCATCGCTTATATCCCTTTTTGTCTTGCGACTCAGGCATCCGTGATGCTATTGAATAACTTAGGTGTGGAGTTTTGCGAGGATATAAAACCGTCCAGTCTCTTTTCGGTCGGTTCCCTGATTCCGATTCCTTTTGTCTTTGGGATAATAATTCTCTGCGGACAGATTATTGACATCGCCAAAAACTACTTGGCGGTATTCCTCATCGGCGCAGCCTTCTCTGCGGTTGGCTTGGCCGGATTCTGGATACTTTTGCGGGAACCGCGCAAAGGTCTGCTCTTTGTCATCGAGCCGGTCAACCGCGGATAACCGGTAACCCTTTAGAGCAGACTATTCGGTGAAGGAAGTGCTACCGGAGAAGTAACTTGACGGCGTTTTCGCGGGCAATCTTCTGGAAGATCTCTTCACTAATTTTCTTCTCCTGCCGGATCTGCAGCAAAAAATCAACCAGGGGCGTGGGACCATCCGGGCTGCAGATGTCGGTCCCAAAAAAGAGCCGGTCCTGAAATTCGTGCAAAAACTTTACCGCATATGCCGGATCCCGGGCTAAAGCATTATACCCGCTTCCAGCCGAAAGGTCCCCCAAAAGATTGGGATACTTGCGCATCAGTCCGGGAACCACGCCTTCTTCTTTAACCGGATACTTCGGGTATCCTGCCCGGTCACCCGGAATCTCTAATTTACCAATCTCTGCCCAGAAAGGCGGACCATGGCCCAGAAACTTTAATTTGGGAAATAACTGGAGGGAACGTTCTAATTGGGGTAAACCCGGCTCATCGTAGAGTCCGTAAGCATTACCAATCTGAGTCGCCATATGAAATATCAACGGGAACCCAACGTCCTGGACGTGTTTGAAGAGGTTCTGAACCAAAGGGTGAAGAAAGGGAAGGTTGGGCATAACCTCTCCGATACCCTTGCACCCCTTGTCTTGATAGTAACGTAAAAGGTCGCCCAGGGGTGCATCAGAGGAGTTGGTCAATGCCCTGGGGTCAACGTTGCAGAAGGGAATAAAACGACCGCCAAATTTCTCCCCCATCTCAATGATGTCATCATTAGACTGGGGTAGATAAACCTCAGGACCGACCAAGGGAAGTAACACCGCCTTCTCAATCCCAATCCGGTCATAACGGGGGAGTAACTGTTCCGGGGTGGCAAAGGTCTGTTTGCCATTTTGCGGCGGGCCAACCTTCCGGTACGCATGCCCATGTATATCAATAAACATCCTCTCCTCTTCGTTAAATTCTAAAGGTTAGACCCCAGTTACCGGCATCCGCCGGATTGCCCTTATCTCCAGGCAGAAGAGCCCGGTGGTTCTCAACCACTTTCTTAACCGCACCGGCGTATTCTTTAATTATCTTCGGATAATATCTTTTAAACCACGGCACTCCAAAGACCTTATCCTGAATCCCTTCCGCAACCGGTAGGGAACCCGGTGTCTGTCTCAAGTCTCCGGTTGAATTGGCAATCCGGGTCGGTTTACCGTGGCGGTAAACGTCTATGGTGTTAAAAAGAGGATGAAGATGTAAAGCCTTGTTACAGCCGGGGTTGGTCGGTACACCCTCTGCCTTTAACGCTTCACAGAACCGGCTCAGGGATAGCCCCTTCAGTTTTTCAGAACAATAGTGCCCTAAGGGATTATACCAGCCACCCATCGTGGTTCCAGAACCCTTTGGAGGCCGGGTGGGTCTGATACCAGGGGCCCCTTCCAATAGGTCCCAGAAGTAGTTCATCGCCTTATCTATTTCAGCCGTCTCCCCGGGATATTTCTTCAGTTGGACCAGCCCAACCGCAGAAGAGAGTTGGTGCATCCGGTACTTGTACCCGCCCCAGGGTAAGCCAGCACCCGCCTTCAGTTCCGGCAAGGTCAACTCACTGTGCCTTTCGTAGTGGCCAAAGGCAATCGCCCTTTCGTAGACAGCCTGGTCATTGGTCAGCATAATGCCTGCTTCACCAACGGCAAAAGACTTCCCGCTCATCAGGGAGAAGGCAGAAACATCACCAAAGGTTCCGACCATCCTGCCTTTGTATTTGGCGCCGTGGCTATGGGAAACGTCTTCAATAACTTTCAGGTTATGCCTGCGGGCAAGAGACATAATCTTGTCCATCCGGGCAGGCCTGCCGCAGTAGTGGACAACCAGAATCGCTTTAGTCTTATCGCTAATCCGGTGTTCAATGTCATCAGGGTCAAGACAGAGCGTGTCTGCCTCAATATCCGCAAAGACTACCGTGCCACCAAGTGAAAAAACCGGCAGGCAGGTTGCCCAGTAGGTAATACTGGGGCAGATGACCTCGTCTCCAACACCAACGCCCAGACCAAACATCGCACAATGTAAGGCTGCGGTACCGTTGTTACAACCCAAACCATATTTCATTTGGTGCCAGTCAGCAAAACCGCGTTCAAACCTTCTGGTTACATCGGTTCCGGACATATTCCCGGCACGCAGAACTTTTAATACCTCATCCTCCATCCTTTTGTTGATGATGGGCCAGGTAAAGATATCCTTCGGGTCAGCCTGAATTGACTTCTT
>CAZVUE010000016.1:0-12670 GCA_964630335.1 uncultured bacterium
GTCAAGCAGACCCTGGTTGCCAAACTCAAAGCCGACTACCAACATCCGGCGTCCGGACCGTTGCATAACTTGTAAGACCTCCATTTCCGTAAGGTCCGGCCTGGCGTTGGCGCTCCAATAGATACGGATATTACGCTTCAACATTTCTTCGCATATCCGTACCGTCCTTTCCCGGTGTTTTTTGAGCGTAAAGGTGTCGTCTTCAAACATAATCTCTTTTAAAAAAGGGAAGAGCCGCAGGTCATACTCAATCTCAGAGACCACCCTTTCCGGATTTTGATACCGGTATCTCCGTCCGTACATTACCTGCGTAAAGAGACAGAAGGTGCAGGCAGCGTCGCAGCCCCGGCCGCTGATAAGCGTGATGAACGGGTACAACTTTCCGGAGTCCGGGTAATCATAGGGTGAGATATAATGCCAGGCAGGGAAGGGTAACTCATCAAGATTTTCCAAGGGAGGACGGTCAGGGTTATGAATAATCGTCCCGTCCTTAAAATAAGAAATTCCCGGAATTTCAGAGAGGGTCTTGCCGTCCGCAATATCTTTCAGGGTATAGTCATACTCTCCCCGGCTGACGATGTCCAGACTGCTCTCGGCTTTCTGCAGGGTGTCTTCCGGTTCCGCGCTCGGATGCGCTCCCACCATAACCGTAAGACAACCTTTGCCTGCCACTTCTTTGCACATCCGGCTGTAATTAAGGTCGGAATAGATGGACGGTGTGGTTGTCTGGATTACCACCATTTCCGGAGAGAAATCTCTGACAATCTTTCTTGTTTCTTCAAAAGATATGTTTCGGGCAGCGCCGTCCACAAACCCGCACTGGTTGCCTGTCTGTTCCAGAACCGCGATGGCGGTACAGAGGTAGTCCGGATGCCTCTGGACCCTTCCCCTTGATTTGGCAAACCACCGGGCGGATTTACAGAACTGTTCTCCGTAGGCGGGATTTAAAATCAGAATCCTCATATGGATTTCTTTGTTTCCAGTTTAATAAAAATGGAGAAGAGGGAAAGAAGATTCTTAATATCTTTTAATCTTTTAATCCCTTTAATTTTTCTGATAATAAAATTTGGCCTTAAATAGAATTTCCGGTAAGCTTCCCTGAACTTCCTGTTTATTAAGTCAGCGGTTAGATTCCCATGTTCAAAGACAGCCTTTTCGTACGTACCCAATTCTCCCCATTTTTCAAAAAGAAATTTTCCTTCTCTTTTTATTGTCTCGTAAAATACTGTCCCGGGATAAGGGGTGGCGATGGTAAACTGGGAGAAGTCAGGATTTAGATGGAGGGAGAATGCAATGGTTTTGTCTATTGTTTCTGCGTCTTCTCCTAAGTTGCCAATCATGAAGAAGGTGCCCACTTCCAGGCCGGCTTTCCGGGCTAACCTTACCGCCTCTTCCACTTCTTTCAGACTGATACCTTTATTAATACTCTTTAAAACCTGCTCGTCTCCGGTTTCAACACCAACAAAGACTCTATAGCAACCACTTTTCTTCATAAGCCTGAATAAATTTTCCGAGAGAGGAGAAGCCCGGATTCCGTTAGGAAGGCTCCAGGGAAGATTTAGTCTTCTCTCAATAATAAGATTGCATATTTCTTCGCTTCTTTTGTTAAGAAGGCTAAAATTATCGTCAATAATACTGAATTCCTGAAGGTGATATCTATTTTTTAGGTAGACTATTTCGTTGACTACGTTCCGGGGGCTCCGGAACCGATATTGAGAGCCAAAGATTCCCTTGTAGCAAAAATAACATTTCGCGGGACAGCCTCTGGAGGTCATAATGGGAAGGGACAACCTCATCTTTCTGGCAGGACTGAAGTATCTATCTAAAGGGAAACCATCCCAGCAAGGGAAAGGCAGGTCATCTAAATTTTTTATTGGTGGACGGTCTGGGGTTGAAACAGATTCACCCTTATTCAAGAAACTGATTCCCAATATTTTTTCTAATGGTTTTTCCTTGAGGAAATAATCAAAAACTTCTGCCAGAGTCTCTTCGCCTTCGCCCCGGCAGACAACATCTATGGCTCCAGAACCCAACGTCTCTTCGGGTAAGGTAGAAGGATGTGGTCCACCTACCAGGATAAAGACCGAAATCTCCCTTTTGACCGCTTTACTAATTTTGACCGAGAGGTCAAAAACAGGGGTAGACATGGTTATCCCTAAAAGCTCAGGTTTATATTCAAGGATTCTTCCGGTAATCTCTTTCAAAGACAATCTTTCTGCATGGGCATCAATGATTTTGACGTCAACACCCTCCATTTTGGAAACAGCGGCTAAATAAGCCAATCCCAGGGGAGGTTGGCTGGAAGCATAATATGGAAACGGAGGATTTAACAAGACCATTCGCAGACGGCTACTCATTTCTTATTTTGGTTAAGGGGTTGCCTAAGACATCTCTGGTCTTTCCAAAACATACCGCTGGAAAACCTTGAGAAAGTTTCTGGCGTTACGCATTAGGTCCTGTGGATTTCTTAAGCGAATGATACGTTGAACGACATAACCGGGCCTGAGGTAAAAAGAGCGGTAGCCTTTCATAGCCATTGACTTTAAGGTTGTTGCCGGAAGAGACGGGTAGTTAAAGGGTGGGATAGCATTTGGGTCATACGATGAAAACGTTCTTTCTCTATCCAGATAGTTATGTTTTACAAGATAATCGTAGAATTCTGTTCCCGGCGTAGGAACCACCAGTCCGAAAGTAACAAAATCCGGCGCCATACGTTTGGCAAAGGCAATGGTATTTTTTATCGTCTCCACCGTCTCACCCGGCAGGCCCAAGGTAAAATACACCAGTACACCTATGCCCGCTTCTTTTATCATTTGTATCCCGGCGGAAATTTTCTCTACTGTTTCGTTCTTAGCCATCGTTTTTAGAATTTGCGGATCAGCACTTTCGCAACCGACGGAAATAGTATGGCAGCCGGCCTTCTTCATTAGGTTGAGAAGTTTAGGGGTGAGTTTGTCTGCCCGGGAATTGCAGTTCCAGGAGAGGTTCAACGAATGACGAAGCATTTCTGCGCACATTTCTGCTACCCAGTCGGGATTATTGGTCAGGCCGCAATCAAAGAATTTAATCTCCTTTACTCCAAGACGCACTACATCTTTTAATTCCTGGAGAACATTCTCCACGCTACGGTAACGAAGCGGTTTCTGGAAGACAGACGGACAGTGAATACACTGATTTATACATCCCCTGGAAGCATTGACAATGGTCATTGGTGCTTTCTTCATCAGGGGGTCCCGATATTTACTTAGCGGAAGCCCTTCATGGATTGGAACTCCCCAATTGTCCATCTCCATCGTCTTCTGGATAGCCTGGTTAAAGGCAATATTACCGCTTCCATCCCGGTACCGGATGCCCGGAACTTTCGCAGGATTTAAGCCATTGCGGAGCCATTCTATCAGCGGTTCTTCGCACTCAGCGTGAGGTAGTATATCCAATGAGGGATGGTTTTTTATCACCTGGTCCTGTTTCGGAATGAAACCTATGGCGATATTAATGGCTATCGTTTTAATCTCTGAAGAGACAGCTTTGGCACAGTCGGCGGTCTTCATATCGTTCTCCAGAGAGGGAAAAGTTATCGTAAAGGCAACCACATCAGGCCGGTAGTTTTGGATACGGCGGGTAACTTTCTGGAAAGAAAGACCTTCCGCGGCTGCGTCACAAAATTGAAACCCGTGTCCCTCCTTCTTTAGATAGCCGGCCAAAATCTGTAAGTCATAAGGTGGCCAGACAATATCTGCTTTGGCAGAGCCCATACTGCCCAACTGCCTGATAATTCCGGTTGAACCTGGTGCTGGTGGTTCAATCAACATCACTTTCATCTTTTTCCCAACTTAATTCCTACCGAGAATTTGCAAGATTTATCAAGATAGCCATCTCTTTGCTCGTTCTTAGGCGCCAATCAAAAACAGCAAAAGCTTTGGCTTGACCGGCTTGGCTGATTTTCTTCCTTAGTTGGGGTCCGCCGGCAAGTTCCATAAGGGCACAGCGTAGAGCCGTTACGTCACCGGGTTTTACCAGGAATACTTCCTGGCGGTCTTTGACTACCGAAGCAAAGGCTGTGATTTCGGAACACACGGTAGCACGACCTGCGGCCATGCTTTCCATTATTTTTAATGGAAAAGTAGTGTTAGTGTAGCGGGTGGAACGAAAGGGTGCACAGCAAATGTCCGCCGCTGACAATACCGAGGGCATCTTAAGGTAAGGTAACCACCCGGTAAATATTGTTCCTGGTCCGGCCATTTTACGGAGGCGGTTCATAAGAGACTTTGGACCTTCTCCGACAATAGCCACGATAAGCGGTAAATCTTTGGCTGCTTCCAGAAGAACATCAATCCCATCGTCATATCCAATGTCACCGTGGTAAACAACGAGGGTTTCGTCTTTAGAAAGTCCGAATTGTTGCCGGATGGATTGTCCTTCACCTTTTGAGAAAAATTCGGTATCTACCCCATAAGGGATTATATGTACCCGAGTAGAATCTAAGGTTTTCTTTCTTCTATGCCACTCATCTGCCGCCAATTGCGATTCTACTATTACCGCGCGGCTTCCGGTGGCAACCATCAATTGAAAACGGCGCAGAATCAAGCGGACTATTTTGTAGAACGGCTGATTAAAACTACGGTACATCTCCTCAATGAATTCAGGCATATCTACGGCATAAGGACGACCGGTTAACTTTGCGGTGAGAAAGGCTATGGGCCACCACCCGTGAATAAAAGAAACCCGGTATTTCCGGACAGTCCGAATAGCAGAAGCAAGTATTTTTAAGTTGGTTTCCGCACGTTTAATCAAGTTAAAAAGACTCCAGTTCCGGATGGTAATTCCGTGAAAATAAACTTTGCCCAGGCGTGCTTTCGGGTTAGAACTAACCGCAATGAGGTGTACCTTAAGACCCGGTATTTCCGAAAGTACCTCTGCCAGACGTTCGGTTAGCGAAAAACGCTGGATCGGCGGTATGGTTTCCTCGGTAATAAGCAAAAAAGACTTTTTCATTAAGCAGGGACTATTTTTTGGGCAGGTGGATGGCGCGGCCCAAAATATCTTCCACTGCTTCTTTTACGCTCTCAGCCAGGGTGGGGTGACCGAAGACCGCTTCCACCATTGTCTCCGCGGTACATCTTGCGGCCGCTGCGGTACTGACGATGTGTATCAGGTCGGTAGCCGACGGTCCGATTATCTGCCCGCCCACAATCCGGCCGCTCTTTTTCTCCGCGATTATCTTGACAAACCCTTCGGTCTCGTTGATGCAGTATGCTTTGCCTAACGCAGTAAAGGGGAACTTGCCGATGGTGAAATCGCTTTTCCGGTCCGCAATCTTATCTTCCGTCAGACCGAAGGTGCCTACCTCCGGTGAAGTAAAGACGCAGGAGGGAATGAACTGATAAGGGATGGAGCGGGCTGTTCCTTTCAGTCCTTCCACCACCGCGATACCCTGCTCGCTGGCTAAATAAGCCAGAAGGCCCTTGCCGGAGATATCGCCGATGGCGTAGATATTCTTAAGACTGGTCTGAAGTCTATCATCGGTCTTCACGAACTCCTTTTCATCCACGACAACCCCGGACTCTTTCAGTCCAATCTCGCTGGTATTGGACCGGCGTCCAATTGCTACCAGGACCATTTCTGATTTGTCCAGTTCAGCCTTCTCCGCGGGCCGTCCCACCACCACCTCTATCCCGCGTTTCTTAAAAGAGCGTTCCAGTGTCCTGCCCACCTCCGAGTCCTCAATCGGCAGAAGATGGGGAAGCATTTCGTAAACAATAACTTTACTGCCGAAGGAATGGAAGATAGAAGCAAACTCACAGCCGATAGCCCCGCCTCCGACAATGGCTAAACTTTCCGGAATCCGGTCCAGATTCAAAATCTCATCCGAGGTAATATACTTTCCGTCGCCGAAAGGAAAAGCCTTGGGTCTGGCTGGTACGGAACCGGTCGCCAAGATAATGGTTTCCGCTTTAATCTCCTGGTTGCCAACCTTTACCGCATCAGAAGCAAGTAATTTACCTTCGCCGGGAATAAGGGTAACCCCGTTACTCTTAAGAAGGTACAGGATACCGTTCCGGAGGTTGGTGACCACCTTATTCTTCCAGGCGACCACCTCAGCCATCTTTATTTCCGGATTTCCAAAGGATACGCCCTGGCTGGCAGACTTTTTGGTCTTCTCCAGGGTATGGCTGATGTCAGATAAACATTTAGTTGGGATACAGCCCCGGTTCAGGCAGGTACCGCCCACCGTGTCCTTCTCAATGACCGCGGTCTTAAACCCCAATTGAGCGCTCCGGATGGCAGCCACATAACCGCCCGGTCCCGCACCCAAGATTACTACGTTATACTCTTCCATCTCCTCTCCTTTTTTGTTCCCGGAACCAGGAAATCGTTCTTTTCAGCCCCTCCTCCATTCCTATCTCCGGCTCCCAGCCCAATAACTTCTTTGCCCGGGAAATATCCGGACACCTCCGGGTCGGGTCGTCCTCAGGTAAAGGTTTAAATACGATTTTACTCTTGGAATTACAGAAAGAGATGACCCTTTTTGCTAAGTTCAATACCGTTATCTCCTCCGGGTTCCCTAAGTTTACCACCAAAAAGGTTCCTTTTTTCATACTTCCTCCCCCCGCGGCGGGGGAGGTGTAGGTGGGGGGGCGAACCTTTTCTGCTAATCGGACCAGGCCTCTTACCAGGTCAGAGACATAGCAGAGGCTCCGGGTCTGCGTGCCTTTACCGTAGACGGTTACCGGTTCGTTTTTTATCGCCTGGCAGATGAAATTTGGCACAACCCGACCGTCGTCCAACCGGAGCCGCGGGCCGTAGGTATTGAAGATACGGGCAACGCCTGCTTTCAAGCTTTCCCTTCGGCAGTAGGCGGTAGTAATCGCTTCCGCAAACCTTTTACTTTCGTCATAGACACTGCGTGGTCCAACCGAATTCACGTTGCCCCAGTAATCCTCTCTTTGCGGATGAACCAGGGGCTCGCCGTAGATTTCGCTGGTGGACGCCAAGACGAAGACCGCTTTCTTCTCCAAAGCAAGACGGAGCAAATTTTCCGTACCTACCGAACCTACCTTCAGGGTTTCTAAGGGAAACCGCTGATAATCCACCGGACTGGCTGGTGAGGCTAAATGGTAGAGCAGGTCTACTTTTCCTTTAAACTTCGGCAGGTCTTTGGTTACGTCTACCTTCTGGAAGGTAAACTTTTTCTTATTTCGTAAATGTTGGATATTCTTCTGCCGGCCGGTGATAAAGTTATCCAGGCAAATGACCTCTGCGCCCTGGCTACAATAAAATCCGCAGAGGTGGCTTCCGATAAATCCCGCCCCTCCGGCAATTATTATTCTCATGCTAATAATTTTACCATCATTCCTCTTTTTTCGGAAGGAGAGAGTTTCATCCGCTGGATGACCCGGCGGAAAAATTCTATCGTCTCGTCATAGGTCCTGCGGTCAACCGGATAGGGAGTATTGTCCTTCCCGCCCAGGGCAAAAGAGTACCGGGCCGGGTCTTCGTAAGAGGGTTTGGCTCCGTAGACGACCTCAGAGACCAAACTTAAGGCGCGCATCGTCTTTGGTCCGACACCTTCCAGAGAAAGGAGGCTTTCATAGTTTTCCGGTTTGGTTTCGCAAGCCCGGTAAAGAATTCTTTCCAAGTATTTACTTCGGGAAAAGTTCTCCTTCACCACCGGATGATAATTAAACTCGGTATTTTCTAATTGCAGGAAGACCAGTTCCTGCTGTCCCTGTCTGACTGCCATCATCTTAGAAAGACCGCTGGAATGTTTACGCAATATCTTGATGTCTTTCATCAGTCCCGGGTAATTGCCCTGAACCAACTGAGTACTTACCTCACGGGTATTTTCGCTTTTCCGGCTGGTCAGGTCCAGGGTTGCCACCCGGTTCTGGCTCACGATTCCGGAATGAGGTTCACAGACAATGTCTGTTACTTTGTCCGAATGCCAGTGGTACCGCCGGGCGGTCTGGTTATTTGTATTCATCCCCTGCTGGACCACTGCCCAGGCGCCGTTCCGGGAAAAGAAGAAAGCGTGATGGTAAATCTGGAACCCATCCTGGATGAGCGCGCTGTCTACTTTAGCTGCCATCCTGGAGTTGTAGACCAAGTTATTGACCTTTGGTGCCGGCAGGGGGGTATGTTCACCCCACCTTTCAATCTCATCCGGAGTTTTGAGCGAGGTCTTTCCTTTACCCCCGCAGATAAAGAGGCCTAACTTCTTTTCCTGACCGCGCACCGATTCCTTTAACGCTGCGGTCAGGATGGTGGTGAGTCCGGAGGCGTTCCAGTCAAATGCCAGGACCGTCCCTAACGACTGGAACCAGACCGGGTCAGCGATGCGTGCCACAAACTCCTCCGGGCTGTATTCTTCCACGATAACCTCCACCATCTGGCGTCCCAGCCGGACCATCCGCTCAAAGAGCCAGGGCGGACACTTCCCGGTATCTAAGGTAAAAGTCGCAATACCTTTCTTAATCATCCGTCTTTCCCGTCAATAACAATAAGCGCATGTAAATCCTGGTAGAGCCGATAATTTTTCCGTATGCTTTTTTCAAACAAATCCTGGAGCGCTTGATAACTGAACGCCTTCCTTAGAGAAAGTTCCTTTGCCTTTCTCCGGGTATACTCGTCAATTACGAAGACCGGACGCTGGAAGGCATAGAGGAGAATGTCATCGGCGGTCTCCGGGCCGATACCGTTCAGAGACAGAAGTTCCGCACGCAGTTTATCGGTGGGTATCTTTCTTATCTTCTTTATCCCTCCGCAGGTCTCCAGGATAAACCGGCAGAGGTTCTTCAGCCGTTCGGTTTTCTGCCGGTAGAATCCTGAGGGTCGGATAAGGAGGGCTAATCGTTCCGTTTCAGTCGCTAAGATATCTTTCAGACTGCAAATCCCCGCCTTCTTCAGATTTTCTGTTGCCAACTGGACGTTTTTCCAGTTTGCCCGCTGGGTGAGGATAGATTCTATAATTACCTGTTCCTTCTCCTTTTCTGTCTTTGGCCTTTTGCACCACAGGCTCCACTGCCCCTTTGGCTTCCCGTATTTTTTCTTAAGTTCTCCGTACAGCCCCCCAATCTTATTCATTCAAAACTTTTTCAAAATATGGGAATTCTCCCGGGTAATTTTTCGCAATTTTTTTCTTAAAGAGTTAAGTGCTTTTTTGGGAGTATTGAACTCAACATATTCCCCTGCTTTTACCTGTTTAGCGATAATCTTTTTCAGGGCATCAAGTTCTTCTTTCTCCCACGCCTCATTCTTGTCAACCACCACCACTGGCTTCATAAGGATTCCTTCGTCGGTCCGGGAAAAACTGATTAAATCATGGGGCTTAATACGGAAGGTATTAAGTATTTCCGCCGGTATCGTTACCTGGTTCCTTGGTCCCACCGGTCTAATATGGGTTGTTCTCATTTCCGCCTCCTGAAGTATTGCTTATAGTAAGCATAGCATACTTTCGTATTTTGTGTCAAGTTCTTAGTGGCAATGTTGAAAAATCTAAAGGATTGTATGGGCCTATTTCAGGTATTGACAACTGTAACCGAAAGGGTTACAATTGTAACCATAATGATTACAACATTCAGAACAAGGGATTTATCTCTGGTCTTCTTCGGTAAAACCCGGCAGGCAGTTCTTTCTCTGCTTTACGGCCATGCGGACCAGGCCTTTTACCTGCGGGAAATCGTCCGTAACACAGGAGCCGGTCTGGGACCTGTCCAGCGGGAGGTAAAGCAACTTTCGGAGGTCGGCATCCTTAAACGCACGGTGCGGGGACATCAGGTCTATTACCAGGCCAATCTTTCTTCTCCGGTTTTTAGGGAACTTAAAGGATTGGTAACTAAGACCGCAGGGGTGGCAGACATCTTAAAAGACGCCCTGTCACCGCTGTCTGGCCGTATCAGGACAGCATTTATCTATGGTTCAGTTGTCCGCGGGGAGGAACGCAACGGAAGTGACGTGGACGTTCTGGTGGTGGGCAATGCCACTTTCGCAGAAGTTTCTTCGGCCTTATCTGATGCCCAAAAGACGCTTTCCAGAGAGATAAACCCCACCGTATATCCTATCAAAGAGTTCCAAACAAAATTGGCCAAAGGTCACCATTTCCTCAAATCTGTCATAGAACAGGACAAGATTTTCCTGATTGGAGACGAAAATGAGCTTAAGAGATTGGTTAAGTAATGGCTGGTTGATTGAACACAAACACAATATCTTCTTCGGCAACCCGGAGGAGAAAAATAAACGGTTTTTACTATGGGGATAACACGGGTGGGGTGAAAGAAAGGGATTGTTTTGTAAAAACCCCCGAGCGAGGGGAGCGACTTGACGATAAAGACAAGGTGGTGGGGTAGACTGCGTATTCCGTTCATGGTAGCCACCCATTCCGTTCATGGTAGCCACCCCCCTGTTTTGGATTCGGAGCGAAGCGACGGTTAGGTTGTTTTAATTGGTTTAAGTTCCCCAGAAACAGTTGTTAGTTTCTGGGCGCCGCTCCGGTTCTTTTGATATTATATCACCTCCCTTTCCTTCCCCACAAATTGGGGGGGGTATTATATCATTACCCAGCCCATAATAATGTCTTAAAACGAAAATTACCAGCCTCTCTAAACTCACCCTTCTCCTTTTTCTGGCTTCTGGGGCCTTTTATCCAGTTTCTCCTCCTTTTTTGGATTTGTTCCAATCGGACTATCGTTCTTCCTCATCGACTCGCCCTTTAATTCAATCTTATAAGCATTATGCAGGAGTCTGTCACAGATAGCGTCAGCGATGGTCGGATCCCCGATGAGCTGATACCAGTCCTTAACCGGCACCTGGCTGGAAACAATCAGCGAGGCGGTCAAATTACGGTCTTCCACAATCTCAAGGAAGTCCTTCCTTTCGCTTTCGTTCATCGGGCTTAACCCCAGGTCGTCTATTATCAAAAGGTTAAACCTGGCCAGTTTGGAGAGATATTTCAGATAACTTCCGTCTGCTCTTGCCTGAAACAGGGTATTAAATAACCTGGGCGCCCTGGTATAAAAGACACTATATCCTGCCCGACAGACACAATTGCCTATTGCACAGGCGATAAATGTCTTGCCCGCTCCAGTCGGTCCGCTAATAAGCACATTCTGGCGATTCTGGAGCCACTGGTAGGTGGATAGTTCCAGCAGGGTCTGTTTATGCAATCCCCTGGGCTGTCTGTAATCAATGTCCTCAAGACAGGCCTGCTGTTTTAATTTTGCCTCACGCAGCAGCCTCTCCATCTTTCTGTTCTCCCGGCTGGTTGCTTCTGCATCTACCAGCAGTCCCACAAACTCATCGTGGGTTAAATCGGAATGTTCCGGCTTTCCCGCAAGTTCCTTAAACAACTGGGCCATTCCCAGAAGTTTTAAGTTCTGCATCTTCACCATTGTCTGTTCATTCAGCATCTTGTTACCCTCCTCATTCAGAGATTAATTTATCTCGCTATTCTTGTAGTAAGATTCACCGCGAATATTCTGGTGTTCCGGTGAGATTGAACCCACCGGCTCATAAAACAAACCTACCTGTTTATCCAGCCCGGTAGTAAGTATGGATTTTATACTTTGGTACGAGTAGGTCCGGTATTTCAAAGCCCTCTTACTGGCATTCTCTATCCGTTCTTTCGGATAATATCGCTCAAGCCTGAAGATCCCAAGACAGGAGCGGTAGGCCTGCTCCGGATACTTCCGGCTTTCGATTATTACCCTTACCACTTCCTTGGTGCAGGGGCCAGTCTTTTCCGCCCATGCCAATATCTTGCTGGGTGTCCACTCCAGGTATTTCCGGTGGGATTCCGGCATATGCTCTGGTAGGGTGGTGTGGCCATACTTTACATAGCTTCTGACGTGGCTTGTCTGCCTCTGGCCCTTGGAGAATACTTCAATTGTATTTGCCGTTATCCGGACGTCAACCTGCTGGTGAATCAACTGATACGGCACACTGTAATAGTGACTTTCTATCTCTATGTGATAGTCTATATTTACCCTGGCCTTTTTCCACTCTGCATATTCGTAGCGTCTTTCCGGCAAAGACAATGCCGCTACCTTATCCAGGGATTCAAACATCTCTTTCCGGCTTTTGTGCAGTTTCCTCATCTGGCGGTTATTGAGTATCTCCAAAAGCTCCCTGATTGCAACGTTGAATTCGGCCAGGTTGTAAAACTTCCGGTTCCTTAAGCAGGCCAGTATCCACCTCTCCGCTACCAACACTCCGGCTTCTACCTTCGCCTTATCTTTCGGCCGGTACGGCCGGGTAGGGATTACGGTGGTGTGGTAATGCCTGGCCAATTCCAGATAGGTCCGGTTTATGTCCGGCTCGTATCTGCAGGCTTTATTTACCCCGCTCTTAAGATTATCCGGCACCACGATATGCGGCACGCACCTAAAATATTCAAAGGCCCTTACCTGCGCCATTATCCACTCCTGCTTCTCCTGGCTGAAACTTGCCTCCGCGTAGGTGTAGTTACTGGCGCCCCAGACGCTTACAAATAGCTGGGTGGGAATTTTATTTCCGGTCTCACGGTTTATGATTGGTATACCATCGCAGTAGTCTATAAACAATTTCTCGCCGGCCCGGTGTTCCTGTCTCATGCAGATATTTAATTTCTTGCGCCATTGGTTATAGAGTTCGTTGAACCAACTGTACTGGTATCCTTCCATGTTTTCTTCCCGGTACT
>CAZVUE010000017.1:0-2631 GCA_964630335.1 uncultured bacterium
GACACTTTCTTTCGCGTCAGATACCAAATCCTCCATCTATTTTATTTCGGCTAAAGACAATGGTGTCTATCATATTAGACCTGACGGGTCTTCTCTTCAGAAGGTTTTTGATACTGACAAAGTCACTTCTTACCAGACTACCTTGAACAATAGCAAAAAAACCTCGTCTGGTATTCGCCTTGTTACTGATTTGAGGTCTGAGGCTGCTCGGGACTGGGAAATTTGGACAGGTTACTGGACTGGTATAGAGGCGAAAAATAAGAGAACAGGTTACCGGTTACATATTGCAATAGAAACGCCATTTTTTGTCTGGCCAGCCCGTAACATCACGATACTTCCTGGAAACCAAGTCGTTTTTCAACTGGGCGAACAAATAGTTATTTGTGACTTGAACAGCCGTAAATTAGGAGTAATAACCCTCGGCCGAGATCCGGTTGTTGTCTTGGATAAATAATACGTATAAAATCAATTGCGACTGGATGGTGGGGTGGGCTATCCCATTGTTTCGCTGATGGCTTCCGTTGCTTCGGTGAACTTATGAACGTTTGTTCTGCGGGCAAGGGTGGTAGAGTCTACCGGTCTATCGATAGACCTCTTTGCGGTTACCGATACGAATGATGTGGATGATTTTTTCGGTAGGGTAAATTTCGTAGATAATACGGTAGTCACCAACTCGGCAGGAATAACAACCTCTTTTATTCCCTTTGAGCGGCTTGCCCTGGTAAGGGTCGGTGGGGAGGGAATTGATGGTCCTGATTAGGGAAGGGATGATGACAGCGGATTTTTGTCGTAACTTACGAAGGTCTCTGGCGGCTCTGGTATCAAACTTGATTTGGAAGTCAGCCGATTTCATCTCTGAGTGTTTTCCAGTCCACGACCTTTCCGTTTTTGAACCTTTTACGGGCGGCCGCAATCTCCCTATCCAGGACGGGTGTTTTTAAATGGCCGGCTTCAAAAAGGAGTTCTTGATATTCCTCTACGGGAATCAGAACCATTGGACGGTCAATAGTGATGGGTTCGGCAATTTCAGTGGCGACTGGCATTTTTGTCCTCCTTCGGTTTTGGAAATGGGCATTTAAATGATACCATCCAGAGACTAAAAAGTCAAAAAAGAACAGGCAACTGATGGCAGATATTTCGAGAAAATTGACTCATAAAACAGGTCCTAACGTCACCCAGTATGTCTGCTTTCTTTCAAATCCATTGATAATCAACAAATTTCGGCAGAAATAGAGGCGGGAAAAAGTATGACAGGTGTATGACAGAAACCGTTAAAATAGAGGAAAGGATGAGATTGCCACGCAGACTACGCTCGCAATGACAGATGATTGATACACAATGGTTTGCTGGAGATTAACTCAAGAGAAAACCTCGGATTAAAATTGAATGGAACGGACTCAAAATCCGGTGAGGGCAACCTCATGAGGGTTCAACCCCTTACCGATTCAACGGTAAGGGTACCCGTCCTCCTCCGGCACTACCCACTCTAACCCACCTTCCTTCCCTGGCGGATTCTTCCACCGCAGATAGGACTTTCTGGCAGGCCAAACCGTCGTAGAAGTCAGGCTTGGAACTTTTCTTCCCTTCTGCCCAGGCATTGAGCATATCAAACACCGTGTGGGTAAAGGTATGCTCATAGCCGATGATGTGGCCGTGGGGCCACCAGGCTGCAAAATACGGATGAACCTGTTCTGTTACCGAAATGGTCCGAAAACCACCCGTCTCATCGGATTCTTTGGCATCATAATATTCCAGTTCGTTCAACCGTTCCAGATTAAAAACCAAAGAACCTTTCTCTCCGTTAATCTCCAGACGATTATAGTTCTTGCGACCCGGTGCAAAACGGGTAGCCTCAAAAGAACCTATGGCGCCATTAGCAAAACGGGCTAAAAATATCGTTGCATCATCAACGGTAACCTTGCCGGTTTTTTTGCCGCCAACCGCAGAGAGGCTACCTTCGCTCAGGGCTACCGGTCTTTCCTTAACAAACGTCTCAAAAAGTCCTGATACTTCAGTTATTTCACCAATCAACCACCGGGCTAAATCCACCTGGTGACTTGCTAAATCACCTAAAGCGCCGCTACCGGCGTTCTCTTTCTGGAAACGCCAGATTAAGGGGCAGTTTGGGTCCAACGCCCAACTCTGCAGATAGGTGCCCCGGAAATGATAAATTCTACCTAATTTTCCCTCAAAAATCATCTTTTTAGCCAGGGAAAGAGCCGGAACTCTCCGGTAGTTAAAGCAGACCGCGTGAAAGACTTTATTCTTCTCCACCGCTTTCACCATCGCCTCAGCCTGGGAAAGATTTAAAGCCAGGGGCTTTTCACAAAAAACGGCTTTACCCTCATTGGCTGCAGCGATGGCTATTTCCGCGTGAGTGTCGTTCGGAGTAGTAACGTCTACCAAATCAATATCTGACCGCTTCACCAAACGACGCCAGTCGGTCTCATAACTCTCATATCCCCACTTTTTGGACATTTCTTTTAATTCTTCAGGGTGCCGGCCACAAACCGCCTTCAATACCGGCTTTGCCTTGGGGCTGAAGAAATGTCCGACTTGATGGAACGCGTTACTGTGCGCCTTGCCCATAAATTTATACCCAATTAACCCAATCCTGATTTCCTTTGCCAT
>CAZVUE010000017.1:2731-12384 GCA_964630335.1 uncultured bacterium
TATTTGTCGTTAAAGGGCAATTCTTTCTTAGCCTTTGCGGACTCTTCTGCCTTGGAGATGATACCGATTACCCGGGCAGAATCTTCAGGCTGACAGGCTAACGGAACACCATAATGGAGATGGTCTGCCAAGTTACGATAGAACGCGGGCCAGTCATCGGGTTCCGCCGGAACTTTTGTTATTACCGGCTTGCCATCCAAAATAGTGGTCAAATCCGCTTCCTGGTCAAAGACGGTGGGGAAATGGATAGCACCCTGGCGACCTAATATCCGCCAGCCAACCGGGTTAGCGAGTGCGCAGATACTGGAGTTACAGAAATTTGCCACGGCCCCGTTCTGAAACCGAAGTACCACCCGAAAATGGTCTTCGTTGGTTACTATCTGCCATACCCTTTTCTGAATGTACCCACTCACCGAAACAACCTTATCTTTGACAACCTGGAGCATCCAGTCAAGGCAGTGGGCGCCCCAGTCGTAGAGGATACCGCCGGAAATCTCCTTATCTGACCGCCACCAGGTACCGGGATGGGCATAATTACCAAAATCAATCTGAGTCTCAAACACCTCGCCGATCATCCCGGCCTCTACCAGTTTCTTGGCAGTCAGAAAGTGGTGGTCCCAGCGCCGGCTCTGGTATACGGTAAGCAAAACCTTTTTCCTGTCAGCGGTATTGATTAACTTATCTGCCTCCTCCGGCCTGATACAGAAAGGTTTCTCCACCACCGCGCCCCTGCCGGATTCAAGTATCTTAAGTGTAGATTCAAAGTGCACGTTGTGGGGCAGGATTACCACCACCACCTCCACCCGGTCATCCCTGAGCATCCTATCCAACTGGTTATAGGTCTTTATCCCCGGGAATTCCGTTTCCGCCTGCTTCAAGCGGTTTGGTTCTAAGTCACAGGCGGCTAAAACCTTAAAACCGCCAATGGAGTGCATTGTGTCACCATGACTCTTACCCATATTGAAGGCGCCGCCGTAACCCAAAAGCCCTACGCCAACCGGCTTACCCTCTTTTTGCCAGCGTCCAGCCGCGTGGAGCAGTCCGCGTACCGCCATAATTTTAAATGAGGTATTGCGAAAAGCACGCTCGTCATGGCCCATCGCGGTATAAAAAACCCTTCCTTTCCCGAAAGTCTTGGTGTAAGCCATCGGCTGGGGTTTCCCCTGCCAGGGGCTGGTTAAAAATATATCTAACAACTTATCCTTCAACTCCAGAATATAGAACTCATCGGTAATATTGAACTTCGGCAGGCGTCCGGCTAACGTATGGGACTTATTGCTAACCTCTACCGGAAAGTTTGGAGTACCCGGTCCGTGGGTCACAAATTTACTTCCCAAGAGGGAAAGATATCCTGCATTCTCAATAAAAGAATCACTGGCACAGTGGAAACCGACCAGACCCCCGCCATTTTTAACGAAAGAAAGCAAATTATTTTCTTCTTCACTACCTAATTTACCGCCCTGGGTATAGATGGCGATTACGTCATAGCCGGAAAGGTTCCGGCGAAATGCGTTATCCCGTTCAACCAGCGTACATTTAGCTAAACCGCCGTATTCGTAAGTCTCCTTCAAAATCGGACCGCAGGTCCCAAAAGGATGGTACCCTCCTCCGGTCACAACCAAAACCTTCAATGGTCTTTCCGCCATCTTCTCTCCCTGAAATGCAAGGCTGAAGCCTTGCCCTACATTTTATGACTGGGCGCATCAGCCCAAACCTTTTCCAAGCTGTAAAACTCCCGTGCCTGAGGCAAAAATATATGCAGGATAAATCCGCCGTAATCCAACAGAACCCAGGAACTTGCCGGAAACCCTTCTTTCCCCGAACACCGCCCGGGGAGTTTGTTAAACACCTCTTCTGCAATCGCCTTAACCTGGGGAATACTCTCGCCGGTACAGATGATAAAGTAATTGGTAAAGGTCGCCATCCGGGAGAGTTGTAAGACTAATATATCCTTAGCGTGCTTCTCCTGCAGAATACTTACCAGTTCCGCAATCTTTTTCGGTACCCTGATTCCTGCCCCCTTTCCGAAAAAAGTTCCGTTCCCAAACCCTTATTATACCTCCACCCCCAAATTGTGTAAAGTTTTTGAAAATTTGATTTAGCCGGGCCGGTTGTTCTATAATTTCCCTATGGAGATGGGGATGGTGCCGGCGTTACTCCTTCTTTTGGCTGCCTTCCTGATTATCTTTAAAGGAGCCGACTGGTTTGTAATCTCCTCGGTCAGAATTGCGGAAGGATTTCATATCCCCAAAGTCCTGGTGGGTGCCACCATCGTCAGTCTGGTCACGGTCTCTCCGGAACTCTTAGTCTCGGCAATCGCAGCCTTTCTGGGCAAGACCGAGATGGCAATCGGCAACGCGGTCGGTTCACCCATTACTAATATCGGCTTTATCTTTGCGGCTTGCGTCTGCTTTACCTTCATACCGGTGGAAGGAAAGGTGGTCTGGAACCAGGGACTGATGATGCTTGGTTCCGTTATCCTCCTCTTCCTCCTGGGCCTGCGGGGATATATCGGCAGACCAACAGCAATTCTTTTCTTAGCCCTGGTCTTTCTCTATCTCTGGTACTCAGTCAAAATGGCACGGTCCGCAATAAAGATTTGGAACGAGAACAATAAGGGGAAAACTGAAAACCAGCAAACAGATGGAGAATTGTTCCAATTAAAAAAAGACGTGCTCTTCTTCTTATTGGGTGCGGCTCTGGTAGTGGCTGGCAGCAGGCTTTTAATCCTTTCCGGGACCGCTTTGGCAAAATGCTTTGGCGTCTCAGAAACGGTCATCGGCCTTACCCTGGTTTCTTTCGGTACCTCTCTGCCGGAATTTTTCACCTCCATCACCGCGCTCACCAAAGGACACCAGGAGATTTCCGCGGGCAATATCATTGGCGCCAATATCCTGGATATCATCTGCGTTCTGGGAGTCGCCGGGCTGATTAGACCCTTGCCGGTAAACATTCAAACCCAGTTCTTTGCCCTGCCCATCCTCATTATCCTATCCGCCCTCTTTCTAATCTTCGGTTCATTCCACAAAGGATTTGTACGCTGGGAGGGCGCTGTTCTTCTGTCTGTCTTTGCCTTTTACTGTTTTGTCCTTTTTACGAATTAGGCTAAAGGAGGTGAACCGGTTATGGAAGAAAAAGAAATTGGGACGGTGGAGGACTTTTTCGGACACATCAACGTGATTGCGGTAAAACTGACCGATGAGATTTCGGTTGGTGACAAGATTCGCATCAAGGGACACACCACTGACCTTACCCAGGAAATAGACTCAATGCAGATGGAACACCAGGACGTCCTGAAAGCAAAGGCGGGTGATGATATCGGCATCAAGGTTACCGATAAGGTTCGCCACGGGGATAAAATTTACAAGATTATCGGCTGAGGTTGAGCCACAAGATCCGTTTATCCTTGCGGAACCAGGTCATCTGGCGTTTGGCGTAATTTCTGGTTCGCTGTTTGATTAATTCCTTTGTCTGTGTCAGCGACATCTCTCCGGACAGGTAATCCGCGGTCTCGCGGTAGCCGATCGCTCCAAACGCCGGCAGGGAAAAATCGTATCTCTGTTTTAAATTTTTCACTTCTTCCGGAAAGTCGGAAGCGAAAATATTCTCTACCCTTTCTTCAATTCTGCGGTAGAGTTCTTCTCTTGTCCGGTAGATACCCAAAAGGTAAAAAGGGTACGGAAAGAGCGCGTTATCTTGTTGAAGAAGTGAAATGGGCTTGCCGGTTGCAAAATAGACCTCTAAAGCCCGGCGCAGACGGTAAGTGTCATTGGGGTGGATACGTCGGGCAGACTCAGGGTCATATTGAGTTACATAACAATACATCTCTTCCGGGGTAAGGTTCTGTAACTTTTTGCGTACCCCCATTATCTCCGCTTCGTCCGGAACCTCAAAGAACCATTCCAGAACCGCCTTGATATATAAGCCACTCCCTCCCACTATTAAAGGAACATTTCCCCGCGCCATTATCTCCGGGATTAAAGAACGGACTTTCTTGGCATACCAGTGGGCGTTCGCCCTTTCCTTCGGGGATAGGCAATCAATAAGATGATGGGGAACTTTCTGACGTTCCTGCAGGGTAGGTTTGGCGGTCCCGATGTCAAGACCCCGGTAAACCTGAAAGGCATCCGCGGAAATAATTTCCGCATTGGCCTTTTGAGCCAGCAACAAAGCCAATTCGCTCTTTCCGGTTCCGGTTGGACCGCAAAGAATCAGGCAGGCTTCGTTCATCTCTATTCCATTTCCAACAGTTTCTTCCCGTATTCAATTCCCGCGATCACCGCCGGGTCATCACTCCGCAAGGTTCTTCCCTTACCGGATTCCAGGCTGAAGAAGACGCGCTCCCGGTATAGTTTTAAGAAACGGTTTTCAAAATCTTTGAAACTGGCTCCGTAGATGTGGTAGGAATCGGTAAAGTCAACGTAAGAACCGACCGAGACCTTCTGACCTGCTTTCTGTTCAATCCTTCCCGCCAATTCCTTCTGCAGTTCCGTAAAACCGTAGATATTCATATAGGCAGCCCGGTAGGCGTCCCGGCTGCGCCAATGGGTATGCATCTGGAGGGTATACCCCTCCCCTTCCGGAAAGAGCCGGCACCAGACCCGCTGGAGACAGGGTGGGTCATAGGTACCCGGGTCAACCAACGGCATCCAGGTAATCGCCTGCGCCCGCCGGCTGTAAGGTTTCTCGGCCAACTTACGTACGATGTAATCCATCTGATTAACCGGCTTAAAAGGTACTTTATCCGGGTCCCGCTGATTCAGGTCGTCGGTAACCAGATAGTTGGTCAGACGCTGGTGGTAGGTATAGGTCCACTTGCCTTCTTCCGGAGCGATCCAGTGGTCGTGGACACCGATGACAACCTCCTGGCGGTACTTCTCCAAATCCTCAATCCCGCCGCAAAAACCCAGGTGTATCCTGGGCTCGGCAAAAGGCTGGCGGACCACCATTACCATCCCGGCATCTTTGGCCGCCGGGTCAGCAGGACCATCGTACTCGGTCTTTATCCGGGTACCTTTTTCCCACAGGAGAATAAGGCTCTTCTCCCAGACTTCGGCAATTCCCTCGCCCTCTACAAAAAGAATCGGTGCTCCCATTTCTTTAGAAGAAATAATATGATACCATAATATTAAGAAATGAGGAAAAAGAAAGTGGCGATTAAAATCCTGACTTATTTAGGATACGCGGTATTTATTTTGTTCTCGCTGGCAGTTATCTACGGTTGGCGGGGAATAATGCCCGCCCGACTCCCGCTCCTGTTAAATCCTAAAGACCTTGGGTTCCCTTGCGAAAATATTACCTTCTCGGCTCCCAGAGGACCGATACTCAAAGGTTGGCTTATCCTATCGCCAAAAGGAAAAGGAACTATTGTCTGCCTCCACGGCTATCCTTCCAACCGCAGCGACATTCTGCCGGCGGTCTCCTTCCTCTATCCCGAGTATAATCTTCTCCTTTTTGACTTCCGGGCGATGGGTGAAAGCGGCGGCAAGATTACTACCTTAGGTTTCCGGGAGACTGAGGATGTCCTGTCTGCTATTTCTTATCTCCGGAAGAGGACAGAAACTAAAGATAAGCCGATTGGCATCTGGGGTTACTCAATGGGAGGCGCGATCGCCATTTTGTCCGCCGGTAAGACCCGGGAAGTGAAGGCGGTCGTAACCGACAGCGCCTTTGCCACCCTTTCGGAAATGATTGAAATTTACTACGGCCAGTTGAAAGGCTTACGGAAACCCTTGACCTTTTTCTCCAGCATCCTGGCGCGGGTCTTCTTCCGAATGAATTTCTCAGAGGTCAACCCGGAGGAAAAAATTTCCCAAATCAGATGCCCTATCTTACTGATTCACGCGGTGGGCGACCCCTTAGTTCCGGCAGAGCATGCGAAACGGCTCTACAAATCAGCAAAAGACCCCAAAGAACTCCTACTTTTAGGAACTGACAGCCACGGTGCGGTTGGCGAAGGCGACTACCAAACCAGAATCCGCCAGTTCTACCATAAATATCTTCACTAATAATTGTCTGCCGTTTTGTGATAAAATAGATACGGATGGTTACGTTTCGGGGCGTAGCTCAGCCTGGTTAGAGCGCTTGGTTTGGGACCAAGAGGTCGCTGGTTCGAATCCAGTCGCCCCGACTACGCTAAAGCTTCGTCGGGCACAGCCCGACGGAAGGAATTATGGGAGAGACGAGAGTTAATCTGAAACACCTGCTGGAGGATATCCGGGACAGTTACCCCTGCCCTCAGGAGGAAGCCATTATTACCGAACTCATTGCCAATGCGCTGGATTCAGGTGCTTCGGAAATCCGGTTTTTTACTGTTTTAGAGCAGAAAACTATGAGCGTCGCGGATAACGGAGAAGGTATGACCCGGCGGAACCTGAAAGAATATCACGACATTGCGGCAACCACAAAGGTAAGAGGCAAAGGCATAGGATTTGCCGGTGTGGGAGTAAAATTAGCGCTCCTGGTCGCGGAAAAGGTTGTCACGGAAACCAGAAGAGGTTCTTTTCATAAAGCAACCCGGTGGAGATTAGAAGGTGTCCAGCGTGCTCCCTGGGAATATGTAGAGCCAAACAAAATGATTGGTTCAACCAATGGCACCGCCATTTCTATCGTGCTTCGTGATAGCAACTCGGAACTACTTAAGGATATCTTTATTGAGCGGGTAATCCACACCCACTTTTATCCGGTTCTGGATAAGGAATTCATGGACAGAATCCTCAGGTATGTGTACAAAAAAGGAGTAGACTTTTTTGTCAATGACCGAAAAGTCGCACTCATGGAAACTGAAAAACCGGCCCAAAGAAAATCTTTTTTGGTTAAATTTGGGAAAAAAGGCAGGGTGGTCGGTATTGGATTTCTTGACCGGCACGAAGAAGAATTTTCCGAAGAACAACGAGGTATGGCTATATCTACCTACGGAAAAGTGATTAAGCGTGGCTGGGACTGGATCGGGGTTACCCCCCGAAATCCAAGGTGTTTGACCGGGATTGTGGAGATACCACAACTTTCCGAAATCTTAACTACCAACAAAGCAGATTTTCTCAAGGATATGAACAGTCTAAAAAAATATTACCGTTACCGGAAGGCGATTCAGAGCATAGTGGAATCAATTCTTCAGGAATTTGGAGAAACCAATATTTTCCTGCGAGAATCAGAAAAGAATCTAAAGCCTTTAGAAAAAGAAATTGAACAGGTGTTAGGAAATATGCTCAATGATTTCCCTGAATTGAGCCCTTTGCTGGGTCGACGGAGAAGCGGCGAATCAGCAGGCGGTGGTGTCCCGGATTCAGAAAATACGCCCGTCGGAACGCCCCTGCCCGAATCTGAACTGCCGGAAGAAAAAATTCCCGAAGAGCAGATTGAACCGGGCATTGAATCATCCGAGATAGACCACAAACATGAAGTCAGACGAATACGAGCCGGCCTGACCATAAGTTTTGAGAACGCTCCTGAACGTAAGGAATTAGGCTGGCTGGTAGAAAATACTATCCTGATAAATGAAGGACACCCCGCCTACCGAAGAGCGATGAACAGTGCTGCAGAAAATTATCACTTACTTCTTTCGGTTGCCTGGGTTCTCTCGGGGTACTTAGAAGGCGAGAAGTCTCCCCAGGATTTCATAAATCGGTTCCTTTCAAGTTGGGGAAGTACCCGATGAAAAACAAACTGCCTCTGAAAATATTAATCCAAAAAGACCGGTTTAAAGCGGCAACCTCGCTGGAAATCCTGGGCGGCGAATCAAAAAATATCAGACAAACCTTAACCTATATAGAAAAGGATTACTCGCTTTTAATAAAATCCGTTCAGGAGGCCATCGCGGTAGCTACGCATAACAGGAGAGTTGACCCCCGTCTCTATTGGCTGGTAGGGGACAATATCGTTAGATTTCTGGAACGAATTGATACTCTTGGATTTTATCTGGTACAACAAACCATGGTTCTGGCCAAAAGTATTACCGCCTCAGAAGATTCCCTGAGAAAGATCCTTTCTTTCCGGCTGCGGTTTTCAAACATTTCAATGGTCAATCCCTCAATTCCCTGGACAAAATATAAGGAGAATAAAGTTCCGGTTCCTGAAAAGGCGGGGTGAAAATCAAACCGGAATACGTCGGGAACTGGCGGATCACCAAAATATCTCAATGGGACTGAGATTTCTGAGAAGACTCGGTACGAACAAGAAACCTATCATTCTGCGCGTTCAATCGCAAAAACGGGCAGAAGAACTTGTGGTGATTTGTAGTGACCACCGCTGGCAATTCATTATTGGAATTGAACCGGACAAACCCGAAAACATTGAGGATTTGGAAAAAATGATTCGTCGTTGTGATAACACCTCACAGACTCCTGCGGCCAGATATCGACCTGTTAGCGGAAATGACTACTGTCCCTGCGGCAGTGGAATGAAATTTAAGAAGTGCTGTGGTCAAAAAAGTATGGTATAATTGTAAATATTCAGCGAACTACGTGCCCTTTCCAATCCTGTGGCAAGACCCGCGTTATTTTTCAGAAATGTAGGGCAAACCTTCAGGTTTGCATTATATTTTGCAAGGCTAACCCCTGTTTACTACCCACAGGGACAGGCGCCTTGCCCTACGAAATTGGTAAATCCTCAGTGAACACCATTGTGGAATAATGTAGCGGTGCGATTTATCGCACATATAGTGCACGAGGCCTCATCTCAACCGAGATGAGCCTCTTATTTCATAGGATTGAAATGAGGGCTTTTAGCCCCCTTCCAAATTCAATTGGAAAGGTACCCGTGCTATAGCGACCCCAAAAGGGTCGCACTACAATTACAAGGAAATCCTTTCCTCCCCGTGCTGCCGCACGGGGTATCCAGGGTTTGTTTTTCATGAAGAGGATTTTATACGGTCTATAATTTGGCGGAGATATAGCATAGTAACATGGAGCGAAAACTATCGGACATCCTGATTGAGATCGCAATGCAGGGATTAAAGAGTCCCCGGTACGGGCACGAGGAGGTTATGGGACCTCTGATGTGGCTGGCACATGTCGCATGGAATAGAGAAACAAAATCACCGGATTACCTGAAAAGTCAAATTCGTAACATGTTGGCCCAATTCCCGATTCCAAAGGACAATCTGCGCGCCGAGTTAATCTCGGAGGACTGGGATGAGATACTTCAGAGGATGCGGGAATACAAAAGGGTACGATTTCCGGATGACCGACGCATCATAACTCTATGTGCCTACACACCACGGGAAACACTACGAGTCGAATGGGAACCAAATTCGGAGTATAATAAGCAGGTGTAGCGGACAGCGTACCACCCCGCGTCTAACCCGCGACGTTAGAACCAGAAGATAAGATGAAGATCAAACAGGAATACGTCGGGAACTGGCGGATCACCAAAATGTCCCAATGGGACCGAGACTTTATTGACCTTGTGGCTCCCGGCCATTTGTCTATCAAAGTCAACGGCACTGGAACATTTGCGTTCGGAGCGATTGAAACTGAGGTGGATTGCCGAATTGAGAAAATAGGGGAAAAAGAACGACTCGCATTCTCGTTTGCCGGATGGGACGAGGGAGACGAGGTCAGCGGTCGAGGCTGGGCAAACGTGGCTGGTACGAACATGGACGGGTGGTACTGTTTTCACCTCGGCGACGAATCAACCTTCAAAGCGGTGAAGAA